>JAHFDQ010000110.1 GCA_023248915.1 Archangiaceae bacterium
TCGGGGACTTCCCACCTTGGAATGGAAAGCCGCCTGACGGTCGCGTCCTCGACGTTGGACGCCGCCATCCGCAGGGGCCCGCCGTCGGGTTCCAGCAACAGTAGAAAGGCGTTGGGCGTGCCGGTGATGCGCGCAAGCTGGCGGACGCCAGCCGACAACACCTCGGAAAGCTCGAGGTGCTGGGCGAGGAGCGCCCCGAGCTCGTTCAGGAGCGCCAAGTCCTTCGCCCGCCGGCGTTCTCTCTCGAGGTGGCGGGCGTGCTCGATGGCTACGCCGACGTGCCCCGCGCAGCTCTCGAGCAGGCGCACCTCGTTCTCGCCCAGCGGGTGCGGGCCCCGGCGCTCGATGCAGAACGCGCCCACCAGGCGGTCGTTCGCCACCAGCGGGGTGGCGGCGACGCGACACGGAGCGACGCCGAGCCTGCAGCTCGCGCCGTCGAGTCGGGTCTCGCGGTTGCGAAAGGCGAGGTCACAGGCGCAGTCTGGAAGACGGGTTGCCCCGTGAGAGAGCCCGCACCCACGGGTTCCGGACGTCGAGCCGTGCCTTCCCGCGACGACCAGCCGCTCGCCGTCAAACAACTGTATCGTGCTCGCGTCCACCGCCAGGGAACGGGTGACCTTCTCGAGGACGCGGTCGACCAGCGGGCCGACCTCGGTGGCTTCCGAGGCGATTCGGCTCAAGTCATACAGGAGCGACAGCTCGACCACGCGGCGCGCCTCGTCAAGCCGGAAGCGCGCCCGCTCGACCTGAATCGTTATCTGCTCGGCGAGGACCTTCGCGGGGGACAGCTCGTCCGCCGAGTAGGGCTGTGGTCGTCGCCGCGACAGCAGCAGCGTTCCGGCCAGGCGGCCCTCTGCGAGCAGCGGCACGAACGCGCCCTCGATGTGGCCGCGCCGCCCGGCCTCGGCCCGGTACTCCTTGGGGAGGTCGCGCCCGACATTGAAGGCGAACGGGTCGAGCGGCGCCCGCCGTCCGGGGGGGAGAATGGCCTCCAGGGGCAGTCGCTGGGACGAGTCGAGCTCACCCTGGGTGCCAAAGTCGCCGCCGAGCACCAGCTCGGTGCCGCGCGCGTCGAGCAGGTAGATGAGGGCGACGTCGCTGTCGGTGGCCTCGGCGGCGCTCGCCGCGAAGAGTGGCAGGGCCGCCTCCAGGCTCAATCCGCTGCCGACCAGCGTGACCGCCTGAATCGCCGCGAGATGCCGGTTCTTCCGCTCGAGGTCGCAGATGTTCTCGGCGCTCTCGAGCGCCGACGAGACCTGCAGCGCGAACAGGCCCAGCGCGGCGCCGTCGGCCTCGCCGAGGACGGTAGCGGTCAGGACGAGCACGCCCCAGGGGCGGTCGTGCACGAAGAGGGGGGCCAGCACCCCCCGAACCAATCCCAACCTCGCCGACTCGGCGTCGAGCCCGGCGCGCTTCCCCCGAGTGCCGGCAGCGAAGACCGGCTCGAAGCAGGTGACCAGGTTCTCCTCGTACTGCCAGCGGCGGCGCTCGAGGCAGCGGCGCACCGGCTCGACCGCGGCCAGCGGAACGGGCACCGACCGGTAGGGGGCGCCGACGTAACGGTCGAAGAGCCTCTCCACCTCGGCGCTGGCGCTGGCGCGCAACAGCGTCAGTTGGTCGCCCGCCAGCTTCAGCACCGCCGCGAGCAGGCCGAGCGACCTGAGCCCTTCGCACAAGGTGTCGAGCGCCTCGACCTCGGTGCGCGCGCGCTGCACCTTCGCCGCGAGCTCGGACAGGGAAGGCAAGAGCGGCTTCTTCCGGGCGCGGGCGGCGGCGCCTCGCCGCGGCGTCGGGGCGCGAGGGCGCTTCGCGGCGCGTCTCGAAGGGGCCATGAGGGCGGCGAGGCTACCCTGTCTGGCGGCCTGAGACGATGGTTCGGGGCCCGACACGCCCCGTGCAACTCGTCGTCGCGCTCGGGGGCGCGGCGAGGTATCCGTAGGCCCATGGCCATCGACCGTTCGCTCGCTTCGCTCTTTCGGCCCCGCTCGGTGGCGGTGGTCGGCGCCTCGCGGCGCCCCGGTTCGGTGGGCGGAGCCGTCTTCGCGAACCTCTTGAAGGGCGGGTTCCAGGGCCCGGCCTACCCCGTCAACGCCAAGGCGGCGCACGTGCAGTCGGTGCGCGCCTGGCCGACGCTCGAGTCGCTGCCCGAGGTGCCCGAGCTGGTGGTGGTGGCGGTGCCCTCGGCGCAGGTACCCGAGGTGGTCGAGCGGGCGGCGAAGCTGGGAGTCGGCGCCACCATCGTGCTCACCGCTGGCTTTCGCGAGGTGGGCGAGGCCGGCCGGCTGGCCGAGTCGCGGCTGGTCGAGTCGGCGCGGGCGGCGAAAATGGTGCTCCTGGGCCCGAACTGCCTGGGGGCCCAGAATCCCGATCCGGCGGTCCGGCTCGACGCCACCTTCGCCACTACCTTCGCGCCGGACGGCGGCGTGGCCTACGCCTCGCAGTCGGGGGCGCTGGGGCTGGCCGCGCTGGACTACGCCCGCGAGCTGGGCATCGGCATCTCGGCCTTCGCGTCGCTGGGCAACAAGGCCGACGTCTCGGGCAACGACTTGCTCGAGCACTTCGAGAGCGATCCGCGAACCCAGGTGGTGCTGCTCTACCTCGAGTCGCTGGGCAACCCGGCCCGCTTTCGGGAAATCGCGGCGCGGGTCGGCAGGAAGAAGCCCATCGCCATGGTGAAGAGCGGCCGTTCGAGTTCGGGGGCGCGCGCGGCCGGGTCGCACACCGGGGCGCTGGCAGGCCCCGACGCGGCCATCTCGGCGCTGTGCGCGCAGACCGGCGTCATCCGCGCCGACACCCTCGAGCAGCTGTTCGACGTGGCGATGGTGCTGGTGAACCAGCCGGCGCCCCGGGGCCGGAGGGTGGGGGTGGTCACCAACGCGGGGGGGCCGGGAATTCTCGCCACCGACGCGCTCGAGGCGGCGGGGTTGCTGGTGCCCCGGCTCTCGGCCGGCACCGAGCGGACTTTGCGAGGGCTGTTGAAGGCGGAAGCGTCGGTGCAGAACCCGGTGGACGTGCTGGCCGATTCCGACCCCGAGGCGTACCGCGCGGCGTTGCAGCACGTGCTCGCCGACCCCGAGGTCGACGCGGTGGTGGCGCTGTACGTGCCTCCGGTGACCAGCCACGCCGAGAGCGTGGCCGCCGCCATCGTGCAGGCCGCGGCCGGAACCGACAAGCCGGTGCTGTCGTGCTTCATGGGCTCGCACGGGGTGCCCGAGGCGCTGGCTTCGCTGCACAAGAAGAAGGTGCCTTCCTTCCGCTTTCCGGAAGGGGCGGCCAAGGCGCTGGCCCTGGCGGTGGCCTACGCCGAGTGGCGCGACACTCCGCCGTCGAGGGTGGAAGCGACGCCTCCGGCCCCGCCGGCCGCGGTCGCGCTCTTGGCCCGGGCGCGGGCGCGGCTCGGCCCGCAAGGGGGTTGGCTCGACGCGGCCGAGGCGGCCTCGTTCGCCGCGGCATGGGGCCTGTCGCTGGTGGCAGAGCGCCGGGTCGAACCGTCGGCCGGGGCTGCCGAGGCCGCCGCCGCCGAGCTCGGCTTTCCGGTGGTGCTGAAGGCCGAGGTGGAAGGGGTCGTCCACAAGACGGAGGCCGGGGCGGTCGCGCTCGGGCTGACCTCGGTAGAGCAGGTGCGGGCGGCCGCCCAGCGCATGGCCGTGCTCGACCCCCTGGCGTTCGTGGTCCAGCGGCAGCTCGAGGGCGGCGAGGAGTGGCTGGTCGGCGCCGTGCGCGACCCGCTGTACGGCCCGCTGGTGGCGGTGGGCGCCGGCGGCGCCCGGGCCGAGCTGTGGCGGGACACCTGCCAGCGCCTTGCGCCGCTCGCCGCGGCCGACGTCGAGGCGCTGCTCGAAGGGCCGAGGGTGGGGCAGACGCTGCACGGGTTTCGCGGCGCCCCCCCGCTCGACCGGAATGCGCTCGAGCACCAGGTGCGCGCGCTCGCGGCGGCCGCCTGCGCGCACCCCGAGCTCGCCGAGCTGGAGATGAACCCGGTGCGCGTGCAAAGACAGGGGCACGGGGCTATCGCAGTTGATCTGCGCGTTCACCTGGGGCGCCTGCCCGCCGACTAGCCTCGAGAGACTTCTCCCATGCCCCTGCACCCCGCCATCGTGCACCTGCCCATCGGCCTGGCGCTGGTGATGCCCTTCCTCGCGGCCGGGCTGGCCTTCGCCATCTGGCGCGGCAAGCTGCCGGCGCTCGCCTTCGGCATCGTGGTGGGGCTGCAGGCGGCGGCCCTCGGCGCGGGCTTCGCCGCCTACGCCACCGGGGGCGACGACCAGCGCAAGGTCGAGCGCGTGGTGGCCGAGAAGGTCATCGAGGCTCATGAAGAAGCGGCCGAGCTGTACCTGTGGAGCCAGGCGGTGGCGCTCGCGCTCGCCGCGGGAGTGCTGGCGGCGCGAGGCAAGGCCGTCCGGGTGGCCCTCGGGGTGGCGATTGCCGCCTCGGCCGGCGTGTCCGCGCTGGCCCTGCGGGCGGGCACGGTTGGTGGCGAACTGGTCTACCGCCACGGCGCAGCGTCGGTCTTCGTGAGCGAGCCGCCGGTCATCCAGCCAGTCTCGCGCGACGGCGACTGAGGGCTACCTCGCCTCGAGGCCCGCCAGCGCGGTCGCGGCGCGCCAGTCGACCAGCTCGACCTTCTGCTCGGCCACCTTCAGCTCGAGCGAGTCGCGCGTGCCGCCGGCGTCGCCGCCCACCTGGAACGGCATTGGCCTCGAGAAGCGCACCCGCGCGTGGGTGACGAAGAAGTCGTGGGCGCCGGCCATCGGGTGCGCGCCGCGCCACAGCCGCGGGAGGTTGGCCACCGCTTCGAGCACGTGCCGGTCGTAGATGCGCACGTTCAGGTGCCCCGGCATCGCGCGCGCGAACGGGGCGACGCGGAACCCGAAGCCCCACTCGGGAATGGTGGCGGCGATGAAGACGTTCACCGGGCCGTCGTACAGGCTCTGCAGCCCGCCGCCGGTCGCGAGGCGCAGAGGCCGGCCCCGGCCGTCGACGAGGTAGGCCTCGGGGCCCAGGTTGACGAGCTCGCACCGCGGGGGCCCGTCGCGCCGGTACCCCGCCAGCTCGGCCGGAATGCTGAGCCGCGCGACCGAGTACAAGTAGCCGCCTAGCCCCTTGTGCACCCGGGTGGCGAGGCGCGAACCGAAGAGCTGGCTCGAGCGCTTGTCGAGGTTTCGGGCGTAGTCGTTCAGCACCCGCGCGTCCCACCCCACGCCGCCGAAGGGACAGAGGCGACCTTCGATCTCGACCAGGTCGAAGCGGTGGGTGGGCAAGGGCCGGGGCAGGACGGGCAGCCGCTTCACCAGGGCGAAGTAGCCGCCCGCACCGGTGTGGTTGGCCCAGGCGTTACCCGTGCCGAGCCGCAGCGCCCCGACCGCGGGGAAGGCCCCCTTGCCGAGCTGGCGCAGTTGGTTCAACAGCAGCGTGACCGAACCGTCACCGCCGCCCACCAGCACGCAGGTGACGCCCTCGACCACGAGTGTCTCGACGTGACGCTGGGCCTGGTCGAAGTCGTCGGAGACGAGGACGAGCGCCTGGGGCAGGGCGCGGGTCATCGCCTTGACCACCCGAGGCGTCACCCGCTTGGCGCGGCCGTTGAAGAGCACCCCGACGCCCTGGCCCGAGCCGAGTCGTTCCATGTCGCGAAGGTACCACCGCGTCAGGCCGGCGCGGCCGACGCTCCGCCCACCGTGGTCGCGACCGGAAGCGAGAACGAGAAGATGCTGCTCCGGCCCTCTGCTAGCGACCCGCCCCTCCAGGCGAGGTGCCCGGAATTGCCGACCGCGCCCGGAAGCGCACACCCGCGCGCAGACTCATAGGCACCGCGTCCGGTCGCGGTTCAGCGGGCCCGACGCCGATCGTCCAGTGGAGGACTGTCTGCCCACGCCGGGACGTTCGGCGTCGCGGGTCGGGAAACTACCTTCCTGCCTCGATCAGGTGGCTGAATTGCCGCTTGAACTCATCGGGCGCGAGGTGGGCGGTGGCGGCGCGCCGGGCCAGCGCCTGGGCGTCGTCGAAGTCGGGCTTGCGAAGGCGAATCATGTACGCGGCCGCGGTGCGGAAGCCGTCCGACGTGACGTCCACCATACGGACTCGCGTGCGCCCGGTCTGTGGGTCGAGAATCTCGCCGAACGGAATCGGCTTGAACTTGCCATTCTGAATCGAGATGAGCGCTCCGGTGCCGCCGGCCAACAGGTGCCGCGCGGCGTAGAAGCCCAGGTCGCGGGTGTATTCCATGTCGAAGGGAATGGGGTCGCAGCACCGAAGCTCGTAGCCGATGTTCTTGGCGACGATGGTGGCCTTGATGCCGAATTCCTTCAGGCGGGCGTGCACCTGGGCCTTCAGAATCTCGCCGATGTTCACCTCGGCGATGCGGATGTGCCCGTGGGCGTCGCGCTCGATTTCGGGCAGGTCGGCCAGGTCGACCTCGTCCAGCTTCTCGACCAGGCCTTCGGCGAGCACGGCCACGCCGTCGCGAAGGCCGTCGGACAGGCGTTTGACGATGGCGCCGACAAGTGTGTCGACGATGGTCTTCAGCGCCAGCCGCCCCGAGGGGAATTCCTCGGGCACCAGGGTGAGGGTGGCTCCCATCGATTTGCCGATGCCGAGCGCCAGGTGGCCCGCCTTCCGGCCCATGGCGATGACGAAGTACCAGCGGTGGGTGGTGCGCGCGTCCACCATCAGGTTCTTGACTATCTCGACGCCGACGTGGCGCGCGGTCTGGAAGCCGAAGGTGAAGGTTTCCGCGGGCAGGTCGAGGTCGTTGTCGATGGTCTTCGGCACATGCACGACTGAGATCTGGCCCTTCGACTTCTGCTCGAGCTTGTAAGCCGAGAAGCCGGTGTCGTCGCCGCCGATGGTGACGAGCTTGTCGACGTTGAGGCGCTGCAGCGACTGCACGCACCGGTCGATGAGCTCTTCCTTCTTGGTGGGGTTGGCGCGTGAGATGCCGATGATGGACCCGCCGCGGAAGTGGCTGCGGCTGATGTCCTTGGTGGCGAGCGGCTGGGTGTGCGACAGGTCGCCTTCCATCAGCCACTCGAACCCGTCCTGAATGCCGACCATCTCTACGCCGGCCAGCTCGGCGTGAATGGTCGCCGCCCCGATGACGCTGTTGATGCCGGGGGCCGGGCCGCCGCCGACCAGGATTCCCATCTTCTTCTTCGTCTTGTCCGCCATGGGTACGCTTCCTTTCGGGGCGGCGACCCTAGCACCTGGGAAGGCCATGCGCCGCGAGACGCCGGAGACGGAAGCGACCGAGCCGCTGGGCGCGTCCAGGGCTGTGGCCCTGCGGCGAGTGCCTCTTCGGGGCGATCTCGTTACAAATGTGCCTGAGAAGGTCGTCCCGGTTCCTTGGCCAGGCTCAAGTCCGCGGCGCCGAGCCTTCTGTGGAACATTTGTAACCCCGCCGAGGCTACGAGAGCAGGCCGCGGATGACTTGCGCCGCCGCTTCGACCTGGGGCCGGTCGCACGAGAAGGCCAGGCGCACGCAGCCGGCTCCGGCCGGGCCGAAGGCGGTGCCGGGCGAACAGCCCACGCCGCCCTTGTCGATGAGGTAGTTGGTCATCGCCCAGTCGCCGTGCGCGCCCCCGTACCCGGACCACGAGGGGTCGATGCGCAGCCAGAGGAAGAACGCGCCCGTCGGCTTGAACGGCTGCAACGCCTTCACCCCGGCCAACCCAGCGAGCAGCGCGTCGCGACGGGCCTGGTACTCGACCCCCATCGCGCGGGGGATGTCCTGCGGCCCCGACAGTGCCGCCGCCGCGCCGTACTGGGTGACGCTGTTGACGCCGTTGATGGTGCAGCGCAGCAGCTTCTTGATGCGCTCGAGCATTGGCTTGTCCCGCGATGCGATGTAGCCGATGCGCAGCCCGCTCATGGCGTAACTCTTCGAGGCCGAGAACAGGGTGAGGGTGTGGTCTTCCACGCCCGCCAGCGACCCGATGCTCACGTGGTGCGCCCCGTCGAAGATGACGTGCTCGTAGGCCTCGTCGCTCACCAGCCACAGCTTGTGCTTCATCGCCAGGTCGGCGATGGCGCGAAGCTCGGCCCGGCCCAGCACCACCCCGGTGGGGTTGTGCGGGGTGTTCAGGAAGATGGCGCGCGTCTTGGGAGTGATGCAGCGCTCGATGGCGTCTGCCCTATACGCCATGCCGTGCTCGGCCTCGAGCCGCACCCGCACCGGCACGCCGCCACCCAGGCGGATGTTCTCGGCTATCTCAGTCCACATCGGGTCGGGGAGGACGACCTCGTCGCCAGGTTCGAGCAGCGCCCGGAACGTCAGGTAGAGCGCGTGCATGCCTCCGTTGGTGACCACCACCTGCTCGGGGTCGTCGATGGGCAGGTGGTTGTCGCGCTGGACCTTCTTCACGATGGCCTGTCGCAGCGGGAGAATTCCGGTCGAGGCGGTGTAGTGGGTGAGCCCCTTGTTCAACGCCTCGTGGATGGCGTCCTTCACGTGCGCGGGCACGTCGAAAGACGGGTCGCCGCTCTCGAGGCGGTAGATGGTGCGGCCTGCGGCCTGCTGTTCGAGCAGTCGGTCGCGGACGGCGACGATGGCACCGAACGAGATGGAGTCGAGGAGGTGGCTCATGGGGCCCAGGTGGTGGATGACGCGACGCGGCGAAGTCTAGACGCCGAGCAGAAGCGACGCCACCAGACCGTTCGCCACTCCTTCACGCCGAGCAAGAGATACGACGCTGGGCAGAGCCCGGCTCCGGGCCAGGCGACCCGGATCGTGACTCCGTCCCCGGGCCCCAGGCAGAGATGGGTCGTAGGGACTGCATCTCGGCAGTGTCCCTCGGGCCGGAATCGCCGCGCCCTGCCGGGAAGTCGTCCAACCCTCCGGACGCCCAGAGGAGAGAAGGGGCGGCGTGGACTGCTTCTCGGCAGCCCCCCGCCTGACCGGGAGCGCCGGGCCCTGGCGGGAAGTCGTCCAACCCGGCGGACGCCCAGAGGAGGAGAAGCGCGGCCTGGACTGCTTCTCGGCAGCGCCCCGTCCCGTAAGGCTGGACGCCCGGGCCCAGGGCGCCTAATCAGGAGGGACCGATGGCGAGCTACGACGTGGTGGTGCTGGGGTGCGGCCCCGCGGGAGAGCGGGCGGCGATTCACGCCTCGCGGGCGAACAAGCGGGTAGCCGTCGTCGAGCGGGCCGGCGTGGTCGGCGGCAACCGGGTGAACTGGGGCACCATTCCGAGCAAGACACTGCGTGAGAGCGCCCTGTACGTGCTCGGCCTGCGGCGCGCCGAGATTCACGGCATCCGCGCCGAGTTCAAGGCCGAGCTCACCGTCGCCGACTTCATGTACCGCGAGCGGCTGGTGAAGCAGCGCGAGCTAGAGCTCATCAACGAATCGCTCGACCGCTACCAGGTCGAGGTGTTCAAGGGCCACGGCCGCTTCGTCGACCCGCACACCGTCGCCATCACCGGGGTGGACGGCCAGGTGCGGACGCAGTTGAAGGGCGACGTCGTCCTGGTCGCCACCGGGTCGCGACCCCACCACCCGGCCGATGTCGTCTTCGACGGCGAGACGGTGTTCGACAGCGAGAGCATTCTGGCGCTGCCGAGAATGCCCCGCTCGATGCTGGTGCTGGGCGCGGGGGTGGTGGGCATCGAGTACGCGAGCATCTTCGCGGCGCTCGGGCTGCAGGTCACCCTGGTGGACACCCGCGACCGCCTCTTGCCCTACTGCGACGGAGAGCTGGTCGGAATCCTCGAGAAGGAACTTCGCCGGCTGGGCGTGGTGGTGTTGCACAACGACCGGCACGAGGGCATCGAGCGGCTCGAGCGGCGCGTGCGGTGCCGCACCCAGGCCGGCAACGTGCTGGAAGCCGACGTCCTGTTGTACTGCGTGGGGCGCGACGGCAACACCGCGGACCTGGGGCTCGAGACCATCGGGCTGACGCCGAACGCCTACGGCCTGCTCGAGGTGAACGAGCACTTCCAGACCCAGCACCCGCACATCTACGCGGCCGGAGACGTCATCGGCTACCCGGCCCTGGCCAGCACCTCGATGGAACAGGGGCGGCTGGCGATGCGGCACGCCTTCAACATTCCGGGAGTGGCGATTCGCACCGAGGTGCTGCCCTTCGCCGCCTACGCCATTCCCGAGCTCAGCTACGTAGGCGCGTCGGAAGAGTCGCTGCAGAAGGCGGGCACCCCGTACGTCGTCGGGCGCGGCAGCTACGAGGCCAACCCGCGCGGGCAAATCATCGGAGACCTGGGCGGCATGCTGAAGCTGCTCTTCGAGGCCGACACGCTGAAGCTGCTCGGCGTGCACATCATCGGCACCAACGCCAGCGAGCTGGTGCACATCGGCTTCGCCTTCCTGCGCGGTAACGCCACCGCCCAGCAGATTGCCGAGACGCTGTTCAATTACCCGACGCTGTCCGACCTGTACCGGCACGCGGCGCTGAAGGCCCTCACCGACCACAAGAAGCTGAGCGGCGCCGGCTGAGCCCGCGCGTCAGGAGTCCTTCACCCGGCGGTCGGGACCGGCACCAGGCGATTCCGGGCCGGCGACGTCGGCGATGGGCTCGAAGCCCGGCTTGGGAGCCCCCTGGTGTTCCGCCTCGAGCGCCGCGCCGAGGCGGGACTTCGACACCGGGTCCTTCTCGGCCTCGGCCCGGCCGGCGAGGGTGGCACGCTCGCCCTGCAGCCGTTCGCCGTCGGCAGGGTCGAGCGCCCAGCGGACCTCGCGCTCGCGGCGAGCGAGCTCGTGGCTTGCGGCGCGCAGCGCCTTCACCGTCTCGTCCGGGCGCTGCAAGAAATCGCGGACTGCCTGCGGGGCCGAGTCCAGCTCTGCCAGGAGCCGGTCGCAGGCGCCGTCCAACCGCTGAACTCGGGCCGCGATGGCCTCGACGGCAGGGTCGGCCGCCTTCGCCGGGGCCACGGGAGGCAACTTCGCCGGCTCGGACGTCGGTTGAGCGGCGGGCAGCGCGGGTTCCTTGGGCGCCGCCGAGCCGAACGCCTGGACTCCCCGGAGGCCGAGGCCCAGGGCGACGAAGACCAGCCACCAGAGGTGGGGTTGAGTGACGGCCAGCACCAGACAGACGACGGCCGCGGTGGCCAGCATGACGCCTCGCGCGCGCGGTTCGCCCGACCGGAGCCTCCGCAGCCGGCGCTCCTCGCGCGCGCGCCTCCGCTCGAGCCTACGCTTGAGCTTCTCGGCGACCCGGTCCATCGCGTGGGCGCCGGCCGCCGCCACCACCGTCTCGAACAGCTCGACGGGGTTGGCCTTGCCCTTCGAGATGGCGTCCTGCACCCGCTGGATGCTCGCTTCGAGCTCTCGGGGGTCGCGCGGCTCGGCCATCGGGGCGCCTTCTACACCCCCCGGTGCCCCAAAGCCCAGGGCGGAGCAGAACTCGAGATGATCTCTGCCCCCTCTTCCTGTTAGTAGGGGCCCGCCGGTTGGCTCAGCCCATGCATCCGGCGCGCGCGACTCGCTCGAGACCCTATGCAACCCGCCAAGCACGTCAGGATCGCCAGTTTTCTCCTCATCGCTGCCAGTTTCCCGGTAGCCGCGGCGGACGCGCCGGCCGCGGAAGTGGCGCCAGCCTCAGCGGAAGTCGTCCCGGTTGCGGTCGACCCGACGCCGACGCCGGAGGTTCAACCGGCGACGTCGGTCGCCGCGAAGGCCTCCCCGGTCGTGGCCGGGCCTGTTTCCGTCGCCGCCACGGTCGAACCGGAGAAGAAGGAAGTGCCCTGGCGCGGTTCGGCCTTCCATTACGGCCACACCTTCGCGGCCGTGTCGGTGGATAAAGCGGCCCTCCCGAACTTCGACCCGTACTACGTCCAGGCTTTTTCGATTCACCCCGAGTGGCACTTCGGCAGCCTCGTCTACGCGGCGGCCCAACTCGACCTCGAGCAGGAACTGACGGTCTCCGATGACACCAACACGATCAACGAGCTGGTGATGTCCGACGTGACGGTCGACCTGGGTACCGAAGGCTTTGACGAACCCCGCACCGGCATTCACCTTTCCGGCTCGCTGAGGCTGGCCGCCCCGACCTCGAAGGCGTCGAAGGCCCAGACCAAACTGTTCTCGATGGGCCCGGGGGTGACGGTTTCGAGGAAGGTGGCGCTCCTGTCCGGGTTCGTCGCCAGCTACTCCGCCCGCTATACCCAGCGATTTCACCGGTACACCACGATGCAGTACGACGCCCCCACCGTCGGCGCCTGCGGCGACCTGCGGGACCTGAGCTGTGCCAACTCCTCGACCACCGGGTCGCCCAACGTGCACGAAGACCTGCAGCATGGCCCGTCCGTCGCCTTCAGCCCGACCGAAAAACTGCACTTCGGGGCGAGCTTCCTCGTCATCCACGCCTGGCTCTACCCGCTGACGCCGGTTTCGGTCGATGCGGGGTTGGGCGGCGCCAAGAAGACGCTCGACCCGAGCACCGACGTCTCGCCGCGCGAGACCGACGCTTTTCTCCTGTCCGCCGCCTACGACGTGACCCGCGAGCTGTCTGTTTCGCTCGGGGCGTCGACCTTCAGCGCGCAACTGGGCCCGGATGCCAAGCGCTGGCAGCCGTTCTTCAATCTCAACACCACCGTGTCCCTCGACGTCGGGCTCGACGTCGAGGCATTGCTGTCGAGGATCTGATGACCACGTCCACCCACCGCTTCGTCCGTTCCGCCGGAGTCGTCCTCGCCGTGGCCGCCACCCTGGTGGCCGCGTCGTGCGCCAAGGAACGGCCGGCCATCAACCGCGTCCAGCCCAACTACTTCGACAAGTCGTTCTTCATCGGCGCCGACTACAAAGCCTCGTCGGACGACCCCGAGTTCTACTCGTTGGCCACGCTGGTGGACGTCGGCTACGGCGCCGGGCAGGACGGCCTGTTCACCTCGACCTACGCCCAGCCGCTCACCCGGGTGAAGTGGACCGTCCAGGAAAACCTGCTGGTCGCCCGCCTCGCCTACGAGCGCATCGCCAACTCCGACGGCATGGGCACGGGCAAGGCCACCAACGACGGCGTG
>JAHFDQ010000111.1 GCA_023248915.1 Archangiaceae bacterium
GTCAAATAGGGCAGCGGGCGGGCGATCTCGTACAGGCCGACCCCGATCGACGGGCCGAGGACGAAGCTCGGGTCCCAGACGCGCGCGAGGCGTTCGGTGGGCGAGGCGATGGCGCCATCGCCGTAGTAGATGCGGATGACCGTGTCGGTGGCCGCGGAAACCGTGTTCAGCAGCGGAATCCGCACCCAGGCGACGAGCTCGCCGGTAGCGGGGACGAACTTCTCCAATTCGTGGTCCAGAGGAGTCTTGCCGTCCGCTGCGCGGAAGACGACGTCGTAGCCGCTGGCGCTGGAGACGTGGCCGCCGTTTGACGTCGTCCGGAGGTCCGGGTCCACAACGTGGAACAGCATGGGGAAGTCCGTCAGCGTCGCGGGCGACCCGGCGTTTCCGACCTTCGTGCGGTCAATCGTCGCCGACTTGAAGTAGGCGGGGGCTCCGAACGATTCTCCCGCCAGGCCGAAGGCGCCCAGCACCAGAAGGAAGCGCAGAAGTCCTTTGTGGCAGCCCACAATTTGGTGCGTAATGCGAGGCGGCCTGTCCATCGGAGCGCGCACCACGATACTGCTCGGCCGTGCCGCGGGAGAAATCATTCCCCCGCGGCCTGTGGCCCTACGGCGCCACGAAGACCGTCTCGTGCTGGAAGTAGTCGAAGCAGACGAGCGTATCGTCGCCGAGGAACCCGAACGACAGCGGCACCGACCCGGGCCCGCCGGCGCTGCCGCCCAAGGGGTGGGCGCGGACGTTGCCGAAGGGGCTGAGCAGCCCGGTGACGACGTTCAGCCGCAAGACGTCGCCTCCCGCGCGCCCGAGATATGCGACACCCGAAGGCGCGGCGCCGAGGGCCGAGATCATCCCCTGCGCGGGCCCCGTCACCAGCGCCGTCGAGGCGCCTCCAGAGACCGAGTCGGCCACCAAGAGCGGGGCCGGCGGGCTGCCGGTGCCGATGCCCAAGGACGCGGTGAGCAGGTCGGTGCCCGACAGGGCCAGGGAAACCTCGGTCCCGGACAGGCCGGTGACGAAGCCCAGCGTGTTCACGCCCGACTTGAGCCGACCGATGGTCGAGCCGGGCAGCGAGGACCAGAGGTCGTTCACGTAGAAGAGGTCTCCGCTCGAGTTCGAAGCCAGCCCCGCCGGGCACTCGAGCCCGTCGGTCGCCGTCAGGAGGTCCGTCCGGACACCCGTCAGAGGGTTCACCGAGAAGATGGTGCTGTTCAGGCAGTCGCTGACCGCCAGCAACCCTCCCGGCAGCGCGGCGAGGCCGACGATGTAGTCTCCCGTGGCGACGACCCGGCTGGCCCCGTCGTCCTCGACCTCCAGCACCACGCTGTCCCCGCTCCCCACCGGCGGTGGTCCTGACCCGAAGAGGGAGGGACCGGTCCCCAGCGCGTACCAGCGGCCGTTCTGGCGCACCGTCGCAAAGCCGAGGCGCAGGCCTGCCGAGACGATGGTTGCGGACGTCAGCGTGCCGTCCACAATGCGCACCGCCCCTCCCTCCGGTTGGGCCAGGTAGAGGTCGCCGTTCGGGGCCACCGAGATGCTGTCGGCGCGGTTGACGACGGGCAGCGCGGAGGGGACGAAGGCCCCTCCCGTGGTGGCGTCGACGGTGTGAAGAGTCCCGTCGAACGCCGAGACCACCAGCGTGCCTGCCGAGATGCCGAGGCCGCGGGGGCCGCCGACTCCGCTGGTGAAGCCGGTGCTCACCGAGTAGGCGCCGGACGGGTTGGAGATCTTCTCCACCGCGCCCGTGGACTCCATCGAGACGAAGAGGCTGGTGCCGTCGGTGGTGATGGCGTACGCGTCTAACAGCGCAGCGTTCTGGATGACGGTGAGGTCGCCGGCAGGCGTCAGGCGAACGATGCCGTCGTTCCGGTCCACGACATAGAGGGTGCCACCGCTGTCGATGGCGATGCCGGTGAGCCGCGGGAAGGCGCCGCCGCCGGTTCCCTGGCGCGTCCCCATGAGCTCGCTCACCAGGCCGGTGGCCACGGTGTACTTGCGCACGGCGCCGAAGGCCGTGGCGTACCAGACGTCAGTCCCGTCGGTGGCCAGCGCGGTGGGAGTATCGTACAGCCTGTCCGGCCCGCCGCCCGACGGGTTGAAGTCCACGAAGTCCGACGCGACGACGCGGGTGGTCCGGCCGCTGGCCTCCACCCGGTAGAGCCCGGCGCCCTGCCCTACCAGCGACCCGCCGGCGACGTAGAGGTCGGCGCCGACTTTCACCGCGGCCGTCGGCGCGTCCGGTAGCGCCAGCGAGGAGGCCCGCCCGGTCCCGCTGGGGACCAGCTCGAAGAACATGCCGTTAGAGGATTGCGAGGCCACCTCCGCCGAGACGACCACGTAGTGCGCGGTCGCGGTCGCCACGCCGGGCTTCACCACGAGCTGGGTGGTGGTCGCCGAAAGGACGGTCGCCACCGAGCCGTCGAAGGTGACCCGGTTCTGGGCTGCCGTGGCGCTGAAATTCTGGCCGAGGAGAGTGACTTCCGTCGCCGCCGAGCCCCAGGCGGGAGTCAGCGACGTGATGCGGGGTGGAGGTCCGAGTGGGCCAGTGGCGCCCGTGGCTCCCGTCGCGCCCGTGGCCCCAGTGGCTCCCGTCGCGCCCGTGGCCCCGGTGGCTCCCGTCGCGCCCGTGGCGCCAGTGGCTCCCGTCGCGCCCGTGGCTCCGGTGGCACCCGTCGCCCCCGTAGCGCCCGTGGCACCCGTCGCCCCCGTGGCTCCGGTGGCACCCGTCGCCCCCGTAGCTCCAGTGGGGCCCGTCGCGCCCGTGGCTCCGGTGGCACCCGTCGCCCCCGTAGCGCCCGTGGCACCCACGTCGCCCGTAGCGCCCGTGGCACCCACGTCGCCCGTAGCGCCCGTGGCACCCACGTCGCCCGTCGCGCCCGTGGCACCCACGTCGCCCGTCGCGCCCGTGGCCCCCACGTCGCCCGTCGCCCCCGTGGCCCCCACGTCACCCGTCGCGCCCGTGGCCCCCACGTCGCCCGTCGCGCCCGTGGCCCCCACGTCGCCCGTCACGCCCGTGGCCCCGGCGACTCCCGTGGCTCCCACAGCGCCGGTGGCACCTGCGGGGCCCGTGGGACCTGTTCCTCCCGTGGCTCCCTGTGGGCCGTCCGCTCCGGCGGGTCCGGTCTCCCCTTGGGAACCGGCGCAGGACACCGCGAAAATCGCCGCTATCAGCAGCACCCTATTCGTCCACATGGCAACCCCTCCGCGTCAGGCGGGTCCACCCCCTCCGCCGCGCGGCGAGAAGAAAGCACATTTCGGGGCCTTCCACGGCGCCCATCGCCGACGCTGGGCTCCGAGCCACCATCGGCGACCCCTCGCCCAACTTCCGCAAATTGGGCTAAGTTGCGCGCTTCGCTTCGCGCAACAGGAGGCCTCACATGCCCGGCGTTGGAAGAGTCGCGAGGGCCGCGGTGACGACTCGCGGCGAAGGTCCGGCGAATGCTCAGCTTGCGAAGACGGTCAAGCCGTTGGTGCTGTCGGCGCTGAGCAAGGACGGGATGACGCCCATCGGCCAGCCTCCCGCCTGGAAGCTCGAGGGCGCCACGAGGCTCGACATCACCCCGAGGGGATTCGACGGCGTCGCCGAAGTCCACGCGACGAAGAGCGGTGAAGTTCTCCTCACCAACCGCTTCCCCGAACGGCCTGATAGCTGGCAGCAGGTCAAGCCCGAGTTCATCGAGGCGTACTTCACCAAGACGCTCAAAGGGCCGGAGAAGGCGGTTGCGAAGCCGGTGGCCAACCCCTCCCGCTACCCGTCTTTCGACATCACGCCGCCGGAAACGGACGGGGTGAAACGCCTGTACCTGATTGGCGGCAAGGTGTACGTCACCTACGCGACTCCGAGCATGCCCGAGCAGTGGAACGAGCTTCAGCCGCGCTCCAAGGGTTGGTCTCCCCGCTAGAAGTCCCAGGGGGCAGCCCGCGAGCAACGACAACCGCACCAGCGCCATTCCGACTTGCCAGCTCACGCCGTCGCGGTATTTCCTCGGAGCGGCTCGTCTGAAACCCTATTGTCCGAGTTCTATGCTTCGAACGACAGTGTTGCCCGTGGCGGCCGCGGCGCTGTTCCTGGGCGTCGGCTGCGCGGGGCTTCGGCCGCGCCTGGTCGACGCCAGCGTGCAGAAGCCCTCGAATGTCGCGGTCTACTTCACCGTGGACACCCGCAACCGCGAACCGGTCCCCGGGCTGACCGCCGACCAGTTCCACATCTACGAGGACGACAAGTTGGTGTCGAAGTTCGAGTCGAAGCAGACCATCCTCAACCCCGAAGTCGCGGCCATGCACTACCTGTTGTTGCTCGTCGACATGTCGGCGTCGGTGACCGAGTCCGGGTCAGGCGTCGCGCTGGAGTCCGCGGTCGACCGCTTCACCGACCGGGTCGGTCAGTACCAGCAGACGGCGATCTTCGGCTTCGACGGGCGCGCAGAGCTCGTCCCCATTCGTGGTTTCGCGCCTGGGAAGGCCGGGGCTTCTGGCCTCGCCTCGGTGAAGCCGAGAGACCCGTCGACCAACCTCAACGGCGCGATGGCCGAGGCGATCAAGGTACTGGAGAAACAAGTCGACCGCTCGCCGGTGCCCCTGCGATTCGGGACACTGGTCGTCTTCACCGACGGCACCGACCAGGCACACCGCGTGTCGTCCGCCGACCTGCACGCGGCCCTCGACAGCGCGAGCTTCGAGGTGTTCGTCATCGGCGTGGGGGCCGAAATCGACGAGAAAGAGCTGCGCGCCATTGGCCGAAGCGGGGTCGAGCTCAACAAGGACCCGGGCGCCCTCGGCGTCGCTTTCGACCAGGTCGCCGCCCGCATCGAGGGCTATTCAAGGCGGTTCTACCTTCTGTCGTACTGCAGCCCGGCGCGCGCCGGGGTTCACAACCTTCGCATCGAGCCTTTCACCGCTGACGGCAAGAGCGGCTCGCTTACCTACCAGTTCAACGCCGATGGCTTCGGTCCGACCTGTGACCCCAACCGAAAGCCGGCGTTCGACGTGCGGCACCCAAAGGCGAGCCCGGGGCGGTAACCGCGGGTCCGTCACCCTCACCCCCGACGAGCTCGAGTCTGGCCGAGCCCGCACGCGGCGCACAGCACCGCCCACGAGCCGCACGCGGACACGAGGGTACCGGGCTGGCACGAACCGGACGAGTCGCAACAGCCGTTCGCGCACGTCTCGGTAGTGCAGTTCTTCGAGCCGCCACACGAGGCCGCGAGGGCGACGCCGACGCCCACGCAGGAAGCTTCCGTCAGCCAGCAGTGTGTTCGCATGCCCGCACTACTTACACCGCGTTCGTCGGGGGCGTGGGCGGAAACTGAGCGAGCAGGGGCCTACCCACTTCCCGTGTTCACGGCCAGGGGTTCAGCGCGCGACGGCGCGGGGAGTGAGCATCTTGATCGCCAGGAGGGGCCGCCGGAGGTGCGGCATGGCGAGGTCGATCTGGACGGGCGCGATCAGCTTCGGGCTCGTCAACGTTCCGGTGAAGCTCTACGCGGCCGTGTCCCCCAAAGAGGTCCAGTTCCACCTGCTGCACGATGCCGACGGCGGGCGCCTGCGCATGAAGCGCTTCTGCTCGATCGACGACCGGGAAGTTCCGTTTGAGCACGTCGTGAAGGGGTACGAGATCTCGAAGGACCAGTACGTCACCCTCGCGCCCGACGAGCTCGAGTCCCTCGACCCCGAAGGCTCGCGCACCATCGACATCGAGCGGTTCGTCGATGAGGACGACATCGACCCGATCTTCTACGACCACCCGTACAACCTCGCGCCCGAGCGCTCGGGCCTGAAGGCGTTCGCGCTGCTGCGCGAGGCGATGGTTCGTTCCCGGAAGGCGGCCATCGCCCGCTTCGTGCTGAGGACGAAGCAGTACACCTGCGCGCTCAGGGCTCGCGACGAAGGGCTGACGCTCTCGACGCTGCTGTACGCGGACGAGATTCTGCCGCTGTCGCAGTTGGACGAGCTGAAAGACTTGCCGGAACCGGTCCAGCGCGAGCTGGACATGGCGATCCAGTTGGTCGAATCGCTGGCGGGCGAATTCCGTCCCGCCGAATACCGCGACGAGTACCGGGACCGGGTGCTCGAGCTGGTGCAGCGGAAGGCCGAAGGCCAGCCGCCGGTCATCGCCGCGCCGCCCCAGAGACCCGCCCAGGTCATCAACCTCGCTGACGCCCTCGCTAGAAGCCTCGCCGCCGCGTCTGGCCGCGGCACCCGCCGCCACCGTCCCGAGGCGGCCCGGTCGGCGTCTCGCCCGAAGAAGAAGTCCGGACGGGGCTGACGGTGGCGGGCGTTCGCGTCCAGGTGGGCGGGCGGGCGCTCAACCTCTCGAACCTGGACAAGGTGCTCTACCCGGACGCCGGGCTCACCAAGGGCCAGGTCGTCGATTACTACGCGCGCATCGCTCCGGTGCTGCTGCCGCACCTTCGCGGAAGGCCGCTCACCCTCAAGCGATACCCCCACGGCGTCGGCGGCCCCTTCTTCTACGAGAAGCGCTGTCCCCGCGGGCGCCCGGACTGGTTTCATACCGAGCCGGTCTCGAGCGGGCCAGGCCACGGGCGCGTCGATTTCTGCGTGGTCACGGAAGTGGCCTCGTTGGTCTGGCTGGCAAACCTGGCCGCCCTCGAGCTGCACACCTCGCTCTCCACCGCCGCCGACCTCTCGCGCCCGACGGTGGTGGCGTTCGACCTCGACCCCGGCGCTCCCGCCGACATCGTGGCCTGCTGCAAGGTGGCGCTCCTGCTGCGCCGGCTGCTCGAGCGGCTGGGGCTCGAGGCGTTTGCGAAGACGTCAGGCTCGAAGGGACTTCAGGTCTACCTGCCGCTCAACACCCCGCACACCTACGACCAGACCAAGGGCTTCGCGCGGGCCGTCGCCCTCTACCTCGAGGAACGAAACTCCAGCCTGGTGGTCTCGCGGATGACCCTGGCGCTGCGCGCGGGCAAAGTGCTGGTCGACTGGAGCCAGAACGACGCGCACAAGACGACCGTCTGCGTCTACTCGCTGAGGGCCCGGGCCCGCCCGACCGTCTCGACGCCGGTGAGCTGGGACGAGGTGGAGGCCACCTCGCGCAGGCAGGGCCCGGCGGTGCTGGCCTTCGAGGTAGGTGAAGCACTGGCCCGGGTTTCCGAGAGAGGCGACCTGTTCGCCCCGGTGCTCTCGCTCGAGCAGCGCCTGCCGGCGGCGTTCGGCGAGGCTAGCGGGCGCCGGGTTCCGGAAGCTCCCTGACGCAGTCGGCGGGCGTCCGGTCGGGGCGAAGGCCGAGGAACACCGGGTGGCGCAAGCGGCCGTCGCGGGTCCACTCGGCGAAGCGCACCTGGGCGACGTAGCGCGGGCGCACCCATTTGGGGCCGCGCTCGCGTGGGGCCCTGGCGGGCGGGGCGGCGCCGGACAGGTCTTCGTCGAGCGCCTCGCGCAAGGTGCGGCGCTGCTCGTCCGAGAACCCCGTGCCCACCTTGCCCGCGTACTCGAACGAGCTCCCACTTCGGACCGCGAGCAACAGCGCCCCGACGGCCTGCTCGCCGGTCGACATCGGGGTGTAGCCGACGATGGCCAGCTCTTGCGTGGCGGTGAGCTTCACCTTCCGCCAGTCGTGGGAGGAGCCGGCCCGGTATCGACCGGCGCGCTCCTTGGCGACCACCCCCTCGACTCCGCGCGCCCGCGCGCGCCGCAGCGCCTCGCGCGGAGTGTCGGCGACGAGCCGTTCGGCGAGCAGCAGCAAAGGCCCAGCTCGCTCGACCAGGGCCTCGAGCAACCCTCGGCGCTCGTCGAGCGGCCGGCCGCGAAGGTCCTGGCCGTCGAGCCAGAGCAGGTCGAAGGCCACGTACCGCCGGGGCGCGCGGGGCTCGAAGAGCAGCTCGAACCGAGAGACCTGGCGCCCGTCGAGGGCGACTATCTCTCCGTCGAGCACCGCCTCGGGCGCTTCGACTTTCAACAGCGCCCGGGCAAGCTCGGGAAAACGGCCGGCGAGGTCGAGGCGATTCCGAGTCCAGAGCTCGAGCCTCTGGCCCGACAGGGCGGCGAGCGCCCGGAAGCCGTCGTACTTCACCTCGAAGACCGGGGCCTTCAGGCGTTCGAGGTCCTTCGCGGTGGCCAAGGACGCGCGCATCGGCGGCCAGACCTTCAGGAGCAGCTCGCGCGGCGCAACCAAGCCCGACAATATTGGCCACGCGGCGCTCGCCCGGCTTGCCCTCTCGATTGCTTTCCGACTTTATTACCCGAAGGAGCGTCAGACCTTGAGAACCCCATCCCATACCACCGCCTTTACGTTGCTGGCTTCGTTGTGCCTCGTGCCGCCGGCGGCGGCCTACCACTTCGAGGACACCCTGCGGGGGACGACGCAGGGAAACCAGCTCGGCGGAAGCCTGGGGTCTGACGGGTGGACGGTCACGGCGGTGAACGACCGCATCTGGTACTCGATGCCGACCCTCGTGCAGGGTTCGATCGAGTTCACCCTCGCCGGCGTTTCCAACGACAAGTTCCAGGCGGCCGACCACGAGATGTTCACTCTCTACGAGGGCGGGTATGGAATCTCCGAGCCCATCGACTACGGCCACCTGAAGCCGCTGTTCTACCGGGTGATGTGGCGGTTGCGCGGCGAGGTCGCGGGGGTGGACGGCGAGACGGTCACGCACCAGGGCGAGCAGAAGTTCATCTGGATCATGTGCCCCGACGGCGCGCCCGGCTACGCGGTGAACTACGGGACGCAGTTCTGCAGTTGCAGCCAGTGGCTGGACCAGGGCCCGTCCGGCGGCGACATGACCTGGACGGGGGTGCCCGAGCGAATCCGGTTTGAGTGGGACGGCAACAGCGCCCGCTACCTTCGCAACGGCGTTGTCGTGGACACGATCGACTGGACCGGAACCGGCCTGGCGTTCACGCCGTCGGAACCGCACTTCTGCCTGGGTTCGCCGCGTTCCGGAGCGGTCTCGTACGCCGTCACGGTCGTCGGGGCTGTCTACTCGGACCTGGTCGTGGACGGCGTCGAGGGACCTCAGCAGCTCTGTCCAGGCACCGTCGTGCCCGACGCAGGGACGCCACCCGACGCCGGCTCGAGCGGGGGCACGCGCTTCGACGTGCTCCAGGACGTCACGGGGGCGAGCTGGGAATCCGGAGTCTACTCGGTGGTGAGCGACCTCAACGCCGAGAGCCCCTCGGGCGGCGGGCAGGGGTCGGTGGTGTACCTGCGCTTTCCGCCGGTCGGAGGGACGGCGACCAACGCCATCCTGCGGCTGCACACCCTGACCATCGCCGGCGCGGGCGGCGGTTCGGGCGTGGTTTGCCGCGTCGACGACGACACCTGGAACGAGAACACGCTGACCTGGGCCAACCGCCCGGCCATCAGCTCCACTTGCGCTGGCACCTCGACGACGGTGGCCGCCGACACCGAGGTGATCTTCAACGTCACGACGCTGATGCCAGCCAGCGGCGACGTCAACCTGGCCATCACCACCACCGACGCTGACGCCGTGCACTACTACTCGAAGGAGTCCGGAGGCACCTCGCTCGGTCCGCGGCTCGATGTCGAGGTGGTGGCGACGACGGCGGATTCCGGGGTGCCGGTGGTGGACTCCGGAGTCCCAGTGCCGGACTCTGGCGTGCCGGTGACCGATTCCGGAGTGCCTTTGGAGGATGGCGGGGCGGGTGTCCCTGACGCCGGAGACCCGGTGGGTTCCGCCGACGCCGGCGCCGGATCTCCGAAGGTGGTGCTCGCCGGGAGCTGTGGCTGCAGCCTGGGAAGCACCGGCGAGTGGACGGCAGCCGCGTTAGTGGTGCTGGCGACAAGAAGTCGGCGGCGCAGGGCCGACGCCAACCGCAGCGACCGCCAGGGAGTTTCGACGTCGTCGTTTCGCGGCCGATGATCCAACTCAGCTCGAAGTCCCTGGCTGGCCTCTTCGCGGCTCCGTCCGCACCGGCGGCACCGGCGACCCCGTAGACGGGGGAACTTGGCATGGGCTGGCGCCACCGCTACGCTGCTTGTTCCCAAAGCAGGGCTTCGACTTCGAAGGTTCACGGCAGAGGAGAATGACTGACCATGAAGAGGCTCGCCGGGGTTCTTTCGGTGTGCGTGGGGGTGTTCGGTTGCGGCATTCCGAGCTTCTACGGGGGGCCTCCGGGAGGCACCACCGGCGGGACGGCCAGCTTCACCATCTCGGGCGCGTCAGGCGCCAACAACGTGGAAACGAGCCCCATTTTCTCGTCCGTCTCGGGCTCGTACAATGCTGCCAACAGCAAGACGACGCTCGTCGCCATCAACTCGACCGGTAACTGCCCTCAAGTCCAAATCTACATGAACGGGAAGGCGGACAACGGAAAGGTCTACTCCCTGAGCTCGGCGGCCATCATCGGCACCGACCCCGGCACCGCGACCCTCAACTACGCCGAGGGATGCGCCATCGGCGGTATCCAGAAGATTTGGGTTCCGTCATCGGGCAACCTCACGGTCGACTCCGCTGCGGACTCGAACTTCACGGTCAGCTTCAGCGACGTGCCCATGGCGCCCAACGGCTCGGGCACTTCGAGCGGGACAAACGGCACCACCGGAACGTTCAACGTCACCGGCTCGGTCAAAATCGACAAGCTGTCGAGCTTGTAGCGCTTCGAGGAACCTCGAACCCTGGAGTCTGTCATGCCGGTCGCCGTAGGCCGCTCCCGCATTCCCACCGCGTCGCCCAGTGACCCGAGCGAGGCCCTGGCCCAGCGCTTCGACATCAGCGACAAGACCTACGACAAGCTCACGCCGACGGGCGCCCGGCTGATGAAGTCGGCCCGCTGGTGGATGGGCGAGCAGAGTAAGAATTCCCGGTTCCCCAAGCCGAAGATGTGCGCCGCCAACGCGACGAAGGTGTTCCGCCTGTCCGGAATCAACGGCTACAACGACGAGGGCGTCCGGAACCTGGTGGCCAACGTGGGCAGCCATGGGGGCGTCGTCCAGAAGATGCCGAAGAAGCAGGCCGACTTCGTGGCGAAGCTGAATGGGCTCTACGGCGGCCACCTGCCCGCGGGGACGCTGGTCGCAGGCGAGAGCGTGAGGGACTCGAAGCCCGGGTCGCAGCACATCGGGTTCATCGGGCACACCGACCCGGACGGCACGGTGTGGCTGTACCAGAACAACTGGTACCGCCCCGAGAACGAAGGCGGCAAGCGGAAGGCGTACATGGTGTCGGACGAGAACCTCGCCCGGGGCTTTCCCCGCCAGTTCATGGCCACCCCGTGGATTCGCATTCACCGCGACGGCGCCGGCCAGGTGACGCGCGTCGAGTCGCTGATGCCCGCTATCGACGACATGGACCCGTTCAACCCCGAGTACGGCGTCACCCTGGCCGTGCCGGGCGAGATCGTGCGCGAGCTTCGCGCGAACCCGGGGTAGCAAAGCAGCGCTTCTCGGGCGCCACGGAGATCGTCTAGGCTCTTGCCGCGAACGGAGAGGGACATGCCCAAAGTCAACGTGAACCAGCTCATGACCGGCTACGCCAGCAGCCGGGGAATCTCGGTCAACGAGGTGAAGGACCTGGAGAAGAAGGTCGGCTACAAGCCGAGCCCGACCGTTCTGAAGGACTTGAAGAAAGCCCGAACCACGTACAAGGACGACTTCGGCACTCCGGCGAAGACCGAGTACGACCGCTTCGTCGGCCTGTTCGAGCTGAAGAACGGAAAGACGGTCGAGGCCTATGGGTCCTTCAACGACCTTTGGAAGATTGACACCCAGTCGGACTTCCGCGCGAAGTGGGGCATCACCTCGAAGGACGACCCCAGGGCGCCGACCTTCACCAAGAACGTGACGCTGTCGTCGGTGCCGGCGAACCTCAAGACGAAGTTCCTCGCCTACGCCGAACGGACGCTCAAGAACGAGCTCGAGCCCGGCCATCACCCGGCGCTGGAAAGCGCCGAGCGCATCTACGACCTCAACCACAAGCCCATCGGGTGGGCCATCTCGTCAGATGTCGACGGCTTCACTGGCTACTACAGGAACGACGGCACCCCGGCCGGGCTCTCTGCCAATCCGCCGGTAGACTGAAGTCCGAATGCCTCGCGTCAGAAATTCCGCTCCGGGCGTGACGCCCCGCGCGCCCGACGCCGCGGCGGTCTCGCTGCTCGCGCGCGGCGCGACCGAGGCCGAGAAGTTCAGGCACTACGCGGCCATCGTCGCGGCGAACGGGGGCAAGGTGAACCCGGCCGGCCTGGCCACCGTGCTCGGGGTGCGGGGGCTGAACGCGGACGGGGCGCGACACGCGACTCGCGCCACCCGCGCCTACGACGACTTCATCGTCGTGCTCACTTCCGATGGCCACGTGAACGAATTCTCGGGCGCGACCCACCCGGGCAACGCGTGGTCACCCAAGGCTCGGGACGTCGACGGCGACACGAAGGGCGACGTGGGCACGATTCGGCCCGGCAATTTCCTGGCCGAACCGCACGGCCCACAATTCGGCGGCCCCTCGTTCTCGCTTCGCACGGCCGACGGCAACCCGCGCTTGCCGGGCTGGCGCGACACCGACCAGGACGGCCGGGTGTCCGAACGCGAGAGGACGGCTTCGGTTCGGCGGGCCGACTCGCTGACGGAAGTCCTCTTCCACCCGGACAGCGCCTTCTCGGTGGGATGTCAGACGCTCGCGCCGAACGACTGGGAGCGCTTCGTCGAGGCCGTCGGCGGCCCGGCGGCGCACTTCACGTACACGCTCGTCGACGGCTGACGGTCCGCGGCCCAGTCGCGACGGAAGCTGAAGTTCGCCGACCTCACCACCATTGTGCTGCCGGTGAGGGTGCTGCAAGCCAACTAGCGGGTGAAGGGGGCGCCTGTCAGCACGTCGGCGGCGGCCTGCAAGTGATCGAGTCGCGGCCGTGAGCGAGATCTACTGGCGGTTGCTGAGAATCGAGTGACGGTGCGGGAATGGTTTGGGGCCCTAGGCCCGGATGTCCCATTCGATGCCCTCCGCGTGTCGAAACTCGCGGTGGGGTAGGTTGTGGG
>JAHFDQ010000112.1:0-4688 GCA_023248915.1 Archangiaceae bacterium
GGCTCGGGCGCGCTATCGCGCCAGAGGTACCCGGCCACCACGGCGGCGACGCCGGTCGCGATGATGGGTGCGAAGCCGATGACGGGCCCTGCGAGGACTCCGGCAAACCCGAGGGGGACGAGGCAGCTTCCCAGGACGGCGGCGAGCCGTGACGAGCCGGTTCGCCCGGCGCCGGCGGCGGCCGCGACGATCAGGGCGGAGTGCGCTCCCACGTAGGCGGCGCCGGCGACGAGCAGCGGCCGGGGCGATTGCCACCATCCAACGTCGAGTCCGCCGAGGACAGCCTCCGCCCCCGCCAGGGCGTAGACGGCGCCGCGGGCCACCCACGCCAGGCGGCGGAACCCTGACGCCTTCTCCTCGGCGCGCAGGTGCAAGAGGTCCTCCGGCGAGACCTCGAGGGCGAAGGGGTAGCCGAGCGAGACCAGCGCCTCGGCCGCGACGGCGCGGCAGCTCGTCCCCTGATCATCGACCAGCGCCGTCGGGGCGAGCAGCTCGAGCGTGCGGTGGAGGTCGTCCGCGGCGGTGCGCGCGTCCGGGGTGTCCGGCCGGGAACGCAGCCGGGTGTTCAGCCGGCGAGCGAGGTCGGCGCGGGCCTGGCCTTCGGCTGCGAGCGCCTGCGCGGCGAGGTCGGCCAGGGGCTCGACAGCCGCCAGGCTCCGGGCTTCGGCGGGAGCCGGCGGGGCGGCCTCCCGGACGAGGGCGTTCATGACCGGGCTACTGTAGCTCGCGCCGCCGTCGGCCGCCCGCGGTCGAGCGGCTCCTCGCGCGCGGAGGGGCCAGGTGCGGTATGAGAGGAACGCGCTCCGGGCCGGAAGTCCCCGCCCTCAACGAGCCGTCGAGGAGGCCTGGCAGCCATGGCGCTCACCGTTCGCCGTCTTCAAATCGTCGACCTGCCCACGCTCGAGCGAACCGAGGCCGAGCGCGACCAGCGCTTCAAGCGCCCCGGCGCGCTGGCCACGTTTCGCAAGCTGGTGGAAGAGACGCTCTCGGCCGAGCCCGAGGGGCTGATGGTGGCCGACCTGGACGGCAGGGTCGCCGGCCTCGCCATCGCCCGGCAGCGCGGCAACCACCCCTCGAGCGGCCGGCCCCACGGGCGAGTCGAGTACCTGGCGGTGACGCCCGGCTTCGAGACCCTGGGCATCACCGCACGGCTCGTGCGCGAGGCCGAGGCCTATCTGCGGTCGCGGGGTTGCACCGCTCTGCACGTCCTCCTGCCCGCGGACGACACCGGCGACGCCGGGCTGTTCAAGTCAACCGGGTACCAGGTGGTGGCCTGGGAGCTCGAGAAGCTGCTCGGCTAAGGCGGCCGCAGCCGCACGCCGGCCTGCATGATGAGGCGGTTGCGCTCGTAGCCGGGAGTCCCGCTGAAGTAGTGCTTGCCGCCGACCTCGGCGAAGAAGCCAATCCACTTCGACGGCTCGTACTCGACGCCGCCCGAGCCGCCCAGGCCGACGGCGACGTAGTCGAGGAACACCACCGGCAGCTCGAGTTCAATCTGGGCCTTCAGTTGGTCCGCCACCGGCACCCGCAGCGCTCCGCGCACCGCCAACCCGAAGTCGGGTACCAGCCGCAAGTGACCTGTCACCCGATAGGTGCTCCATTCCAGGCCGCCTCCCAGCTCGAAGCCGGGCCCTTCGCGCCACTGAACCGGCTCGAACGTGGCCCGGACGTCGGCGACCGGGCGCCAATCGCCGAGCGACGGGAAGAGAGGAGTCGGGTCGTTCTTCTGCTCGAGCAGGGCCAGCTCGATCACCGTCTCGCGCCGCGCGCGCACCACCACCTCGCGCTCACCGGTGAACCGGCCGTCGACCGTCTTGGCCGACAGCGTGTGCCGGCCGATGGCCACCGCCGTCCGGACCGGCGAGTCCCCCAGCGCCTTGCCGTCGAGCGCGACCGCCGCGGCGGACGGCGCGGTGCTCACCGAGAGCTCACCCCGCAACCTCGCGCGGAGGCCGTCCAGCACCTTCACCAGCGCCGGGTCGACCTTGGTCGGGTCGAGCGCGGCCTCGGGGTCTTTCTCGAGCGCCAGGTCGAAGGCCTCTTCGGCCCTCGAAAAGTCCTGCTGCGCCGCGAAGCACTGGCCCCGCAACAGGTGGATTTTCGAGAGCAGCGCGTCCTCCTGGGTCTCGGCCGCGGCCGCTTCGAGCGCGCGCATCGCCGCGGGGTAGTCGCCGCGCTTGAACTCGCGCTGGCCGGCCTCGAGCGTGGGCGTCACCGGACGGCCCTTCGCGGGCGTGCCGGACGCCACGACGAGGAACGCCGAAAGGAATAGGGACGACGTCATTGGGTCAGAGCGATTCGCAGCACAGCCAACCGCCCTGACGCAACCTTTATCTGTCGTTCTTCGGTCCGAAACCCGGTTCGGTCCACCCGAACCAGGTGCTTGCCCGGCGGAAGGTCGAGCAGCAGCGGCGTGCGGCCCCGCGGAACGCCGTCCACCACCACCTGCGCCCAGTAGGGTTCGCCCCGGTGGGTGGTGAGGACGTTCACCCTGCCCGCGGCCAGTGGGTGGTGCACCACCGGGTGCCGCTCGAGCGGCCTGCCTGCGTCGGCGGGACGGCGGTCGGGCTCTCCGGCGTCGACTTCGGCGAGCGCGACCTCGACGCCGGAGTCGGCTCCGCCGCTGTCCGGCTCCTGGGCAACCGCCGCCACCGCGGCGTCGGGCAGAGGAACGGGCCCCGAGCCGTCGAGGTCGTTCCGGCCGACGCCGGTGACCGGCGGGAGGTTGTGAGGACCAAGCGCCCAATAGGCGCCCGCGGCCAATCCCGCCAAGACCACGGCTCCGAGCGCGAGCGCAAACGCCCGAGCCGGGCGGCTGAGTGACAGCTCGGCCTGCGGCGGCCTGGGCGCTGCTTCCGGGGGCCCGGCCTCGACTCCGCTCGACCTGAGCGGAGGTGTTCCGCTCGGCCCGACCGGAGCCGCTTCGCTTGGCCCAACCGGAATTGCTCCGGTTGGCCCGCCCTGAGGCCGCTCACCCCGAGCGGAGTCGAGGGGCGCTTCAACTCGACGCAGCTCCTCCCCCGGCACTCCCCCGGTTGTTGCCGCCGGCCCGACCTGCGGCGACGCCCCCGGCGTCGAAAACCCTCCCGGTGTTGCCGGCGCCAGGCCCAGTGGCGGGAGCAGTCCCGAGCCGCCCTGCGGCGCGAGTTGATTCCCGGCTCCGGGCCCGGCCGCGCCGAACGGAACCGGAGCCCCCGCGCCACTCGGCGTCGCCTGCGCCCCGCGCTTCTTCAGGCTGAGCACGGTGTGCGCGGGCGGCGAGGCGGGCCCTCCCCCGGCGGGAGCGGGCGTCGGCCCCTGGCCTGCGCTGGCGGCAGACGGCGTGGCAGCCGGCGACGAGCCCGGGGCCTCGGCGGAAGGCGACGTCCGCGCGTCGGGCGGCGGCGCGTTGGCACCAGCGCCCGCCTGCTCGAGCGCCGCGAGGAGTTCCTGCGCCGACGCGAACCGGTCTTCCGGCCGCTTGGCCAGGGCCCGCGTCACCACCGCGGCCACCGCCTGCGGAAGCCACGGCGCGCGCGCCAGCATGTCGGGCGGCGGCTGGTGCGCGTGCAGTTGCACCAACTGCAGCTCGTTGTCGGCCTGGAAAGGCAGCGTCCCCGTCAGGCACTCGTAGAGCAGCACCGCCAGGGCGTACAGGTCGGCGCGATGGTCGACGTCGCGCGCCCCCAGCGCCTGCTCGGGCGACATGTACTGCGGCGTGCCCATCACCACCCCGGCACGGGTGAGCGCCTCTCCCCGGGTGGTGCGCAAGATGCCGAAGTCCAGCAGCGTGGCGTGGCCGTCGGAAGCCACGAAGACGTTGCCCGCCTTGATGTCGCGGTGGACGTACCCCTTCGAGTGGATGAGCGCCAACCCCGCACAGAGCTGGCGCATCAGGTACAGCGTGTCGGGCATCGACAGCACGCCCTTGTCCCGCAGCAGCTCTTCGAGCGTCCGGCCCTCGAGCTTCTTCATCACCATGAAGGGCCGGCCCAGGTAGCTGCCCACCGCGTACACCGGCACGATGTTCGGGTGCTCGAGCGAAGCGGTCAGCCGCGCCTCGCGCTCGAAGCGCGACACCACCTCGGGGTCGCCCATCAGGGCGCTGGTCAGAATCTTCACCGCCACCGGCCGGTCGAGCGCCAGGTCCTGGGCCAGGTAGACCGACCCCATTCCCCCCTCGCCAATCTTCCGCTCGAGCTTCCACTTGCCCTCGAGCACCGCGTCGAGCCGCACCGGCACGACGGTGGGCTCGTCGCCTTCCCTGTGCGGGGCCACGGCCGCGTCGCGCGGCTTGCCGCACCGGCCGCAGAACTGGCTCTGGGGGTCGAGGGGCTGGCCGCAGCTCGGGCACGTCACGTCGGCCGAAACATACCAGGGAGCGCGGCCCCGGGCCCGCGGCGCTATGCTGCCGGCGCGATTGGACGAAGCGGCCACCATCGAAGTGCCGTCGCAACGCTTCGGCAAGTACCAGGTGCGTTCACGCCTGGGCGCCGGCGGCATGGCCGAGGTGTTCCTGGCCGAGGTGGTGGACTCGCACGGAGATCAGCTCAACGTCGCGCTGAAGCTGATGCGCAACGGCACCGCCGAAGAGTCGTTCGCCGACGAGGCCGACCTGATGTCGCTGTTGTCGCACCCGAACCTCGTCCAGAGCTTCGAGGTGGGCAAGGCCTTCGGCCGGCTGTTCATCGCCATGGAGTACCTGGTGG
>JAHFDQ010000112.1:4698-12919 GCA_023248915.1 Archangiaceae bacterium
TGAAGCCCACCGCAGCCAGGGCATCGGGGTGCCGCCCGCCATGGCGCTACACGTCACCCTCGAGGTGTTGAAGGCGCTCGCCTACTTCCACCAGGCGACCACCCGAACCGGCACGCCCCTCGAGCTGGTGCACGGCGACGTCAACCCGTCGAACGTCCTGTTCTCGGGCGCGGGCGAGGTGAAGCTCAGCGACTACGGCGTGACCAAGGGCCACAGCGGCGCCATCGGCCCGCGCGAAGGGGTGGCGGCCGGCAAGCTGCACTACCTCTCGCCCGAGCAGACGCGCGGCGAACCCCTCGGCCCCGGGTCGGACCTGTTCGCCGTCGGCATCATGTTCCACGAGCTGGTGCTGGGCGCCCACCCCTTCCCGTCGAAGTCGGCCGAGCCCGAGGCGGTGATGGCCGCCATCCGCGCCGCCAAGCTGTCGCTGCCGCCCACCGTCGACAAGCCGCTGGCCCGGGCCCTGGCGCGCGCGCTCGCCCCCGACCCCAAGGCGCGCTACCGGACCGCCGGTGAGTTCGCCGCCGACCTCTTCCGGCATGCGCTCGACTCGAACCTCTCGCGCACCGCCAAGGACGTCCAGGTCTGGCTGGAAGGCACGCTCGAGCTGTTGCTCTAGGCGCCGGGGCGCGCCTTGCCCTGGGCGCCCGTCATGAACAGCGTGGACACGCCCTGGAGCATCATGCGCAGCTCGAGCTTTGGGTTGCCGCCCCACGCCACCATCGCGGCCAGGGTGTTGACCAGGTAGAAGTCGGTGAGCGCTTCGGGCGGCAGGAGGTCGGCCAGCTCGCCCCGCTCGGCCGCGGCCCGGAAGAAGGGCGTCAGCGCGGCGCGCACCGGCTCGGCCTCCCGGTCGAGCGCGTCCGCCGCCAGGCGCATGCCGGTCGCCGCCACGTCCAGCACCAGCTTCGATTCGCCTTGCCAGGCATCGGCGATGGCGTTCGCGGTCGTGTCCAGCACCTGGGCCAGTCGGGTGCCGGCCGGCATCGCATTCAACTTCTTCACCACGCCGCACTCGGCCTCGCGCAGGCGCTGCACCAGCACGTCGACCTTGGTCGGAAAGTGAAAGTAGAAGGTGCCGCGGCTCACCGCCGCGAGCTTGGCGATGTCGTCGATGCGGCAGGTGGCAAATCCGTCGCGACGGAAAATTTCCAGAGCGGCCAGATAGACGCGACGGCGGGTCTCTTCCCGCTGCCGGTCTCGGCCTACGGGGTCTTGGGGACAGTCCATGGCACTCCTTACGCGGGGTCCCCTCTACTCCACCGTGACGCTCTTCGCGAGGTTTCTGGGCTGGTCGACGTCGGTCCCGCGGAGGTCGGCGACATGGTAGGCGAGCAACTGCAGGGGCACCGTGGCCACCACCGGCGCGAGCAGGGCGCTGGCCGGCGGCAGGGCGAGCGTGTGGTCGGCCAGGCCCCGCACGTGGGTGTCGCCCTCGTCGACCAGGGCAATCACCTTGCCGCCCCGGGCCCGCACCTCTTCGATGTTGCCGACTATCTTCTCGTAGGCGATGGCCGGCTCTCTGGGGGCAATCACCACCACCGGCAGGCGTTCGTCGATGAGCGCGATGGGGCCGTGCTTCATTTCACCGCCGGCGTACCCCTCGGCGTGGATGTAGGAGATTTCCTTCAGCTTCAGCGCCCCTTCCAGCGCCACCGGGTACATCGGCCCCCGGCCGAGGAAGAGGAAGTCGGAAGCCGCCTGGAAGGTGCGGGCGATGGCCTTCACCTCGCCCTCGGTCTGGAGCGCGCGCTCGACCAGCTTGGGCACCTCGGTCAACTGGGTCAGCTTGGCTTGCGCGTCCTTTCGGCTCAGGTACCCGCGCAGCCGCCCCAGCTTCACCCCGAGCAGGTACAGCGCCACCAGTTGGGTGGTGAAGGCCTTGGTCGACGCGACGCCTATCTCGGGGCCGGCGTTGGTCAGGAGCGAGAACTCGGCCTCGCGCGTCACCGCCGACCCGATGACGTTGCAGATCGCCATCGTCGCCGCGCCGCGCGCGCGCGCTTCCTTCAGGGCCGCCAGGGTGTCGGCGGTCTCGCCCGACTGGCTGACCGCGATGGCCAGGTGGGTGGGCGCCACGATGGGGTCGCGGTAGCGGAACTCGTGCGCCAGCTCGACCGCGACGGGAATGCGGGCGAGGGACTCGATCATCAGCTTGCCGGCCAGGGCCGCGTGGTAGCTGGTGCCGCAGGCCAGGAAGGTGACCTGGGTGAGCGCGGCCACCTGCTCGGCCTCGAGGTTCCAGCCTTCCAGGTGCACGTCGCCTTCCGAGAGCAGCACCCGGCCCCGCAGCGTGTCGGCCACCGCGCGCGGCTGTTCCCAGATCTCCTTGTGCATGAAGTGCTTGTGGCCGCCCTTCTCGGCCATCATCGGAGTCCAGTCGATGCGGCGGCGGGCGCGGGCGACGGCGATTCCGGCGCGGTCGAAGATCTCGACCTTCTCGGCCGTGAGCACGGCCAGGTCTCCCTCGGCAAGGTAGACGAAGTCGCGGGTGTGCTCGAGCAGCGCCGGCACGTCGGACGCGACGTAGTTCTGCCCCTCGGAAAGGCCCAGCACCATCGGCGAGGCGTCCTTGGTGCAGACCAGCCGGGACGGGTCGGCCGCCGTCACCACCGCCAGCGCGTAGGTGCCCCGCACCTGCGCCACCGCGCGCCGCACGGCGTCCTTCAGCGGCAGGCCCGCCTTCAGCTCGTCGGCGATGAGGTGGGCGAAGACCTCGGAATCGGTCTCGGAAGAGAACAGGTGCCCGCGCGCCTTCAACCCTTCCTTCAACGCCAGGTGGTTCTCGATGATGCCGTTGTGCACCACCGCCACCCCCTCGTACGAGTGCGGGTGGGCGTTCTCGTCGGACGGCCGGCCGTGGGTCGCCCAGCGGGTGTGGCCGATGCCCAGGCTGCCCCGGGGCGAGTCGGTCGCCAGCCGGTTCTCGAGGTTCTTCAGCTTGCCGGTGGCGCGCACCACCGACAGCCCGTGGCCGTTGACGACCGCCACCCCCGCCGAGTCGTAGCCCCGGTACTCGAGCTTCCGCAGTCCCGATACCAGGATGGGCGCCGACTCTCGGTCACCCACGTACCCGACGATTCCGCACATTCGACACTTCCTTCCCGGCCGGCCTCGACGCCGCGCTCGACAGTGGATGCTCACCCCGAGCCGGCGCCGCAACCGCCGGACGCTAACGACGTTGCTTGGCGCGCTTCTTCGCGGCCCAGCCTTCCTTGATGGTCTGCCGCACCCGCGACAGCACCAGCGCGTCGGGCGGCACGTCGGCCGTCACCGTGGTGCCCGCGGCGACGTAGGCCCCCGCCCCCACCGTCACCGGCGCCACCAACTGGGTGTCCGAGCCGATGAAGACGCCGTCGCCCAACACGGTCGGGTGCTTGTCCACCCCGTCGTAGTTGCAGGTGATGGTGCCGGCGCCGACGTTCACCCCGGCGCCGATGTCCGCGTCGCCCAGGTACGACAGGTGGTTCGCTTTCGAACCCTTGCGGATGCGCGTCTTCTTCGTCTCGACGAAGTTGCCCAGGTGGACTCCTTCGTCCAGCGTAGTCCCTGGGCGAAGCCGGGCGAAGGGGCCGATGGCGCAGCCGGGCCCGACGACCGCTTCCTCGAGCACCGAGTAAGGCTTCACCTCGGTGCCGTCGCCGACGGTCGATCGGGACAGAATGCTGCCCTGCCCCAGCTTCACGTTGGCGCCAATCTCGCAGCCGGCGTGAATGGACACCATCGGCCCGATGACGGTGTTGGGGCCAATCTCCACCCCCTGGTCGATGAAGGTGGTCTCGGGGTGCTGCAGCGTCACCCCCAGGCGCATGTACTCGGTGTTGATGCGCATGCGCATCACCGCCGCGCGCGCGGCCAGCTCGGCCCGGTCGTTCACCCCGGCGGTCTCGTCGGCCTCGGCCAGCACCGTCGCCACTCCACCCTGCGCCGCGGCCCGCTCGATGATGTCGGTCAGGTAGAACTCGCCCTGGGCGTTCGCCGCCTTCACCTCGGAGAGCGATCTCCACAGGAAGGCCGAGTCCACCAGGTAGATTCCCGCGTTCACCTCTTCGAGGCGCCGCTCGTCCGCGCTCGCGTCCTTGTGCTCGACCACCCGCTTCACCCGGCCACCCTCGCGCACCACCCGGCCGTAACCGGTGGGGTCGGCGAGCCGCGACGTCAGCATCGCCAGCGGCCCCTTGCCGGCCCGGTAGGCGGCCGCCAGCGCGGACAGCGTCTCGGCGCGCAGGTTGGGCACGTCGCCGTATAAGATGAGGACGAGCCCGTCGTGCCTCGCCAGCGGGCCTTCTGCGCAGCGGACGGCGTGGGCGGTGCCGTTCTGCTCGGCCTGGACCACGAAGGCGATCGGCTTGTCGGCGAAGGCCTCGCGAAGCGCCCCGGTCACCGCGTCAGCCTGGTAGCCCACCACCGCCACCACCGGGTCGGCGCCCAATTCGAACGCCCGCGACACCGGGTACCAACACAGCGGGCGCCCGAGCAGCGAGTGCAGCACCTTCACCTTCTCGGACTTCATTCGCGTGCCCTTGCCGGCGCACAGCACCACTGCCGCGAGTGATGAGCTGGACATGGCCCGGAGGTTTACGGACCGCCCGCCAGAAGGTCAACTCGCGTCAGCCCTGGGGCAGCTCGCGCCGGGCAGGCCGCGCCCGCACCTCGACCGCCAGCCCCGACGCCAGCGCGGTGATGGCGTAGGCGGGGGTCAGCACCAGCGTGCCCTGCGGCACCGCGGGCGGCTTCAACGACGGAGTCACCAGATTCACGACGCACCTCGCGCCCTTCGAGCGACGTAGTCGAGAATCGACTCCCGGTCGCCTTGGGCAATGTCGACAAACCAGACCCCCAACCCCGGGGGCCTGAGAAGATTTCCTCGCACCGTTCGAACCACCTTCCCCAGCACCGTGAACGCCCGCTCGAGCCCCGGCAGCATCAGGCGCACCGTCACCAGCGAGCCTTCGGCCAGCGCGGTCGGCGTCTTGAGGAAGACGCCCCCGGCCGAAATCTGGTCGGCCCCGGCCTGAACCAGCTTGTTCCACTCGAACACCTTGACTGGACCAGTCAGGGGGGCTCGGGCGTATTTCCTCTGCTCGGGGAGCACCGGCGGCCGTCATGCAACCGGAGAGCCAGCCGAAACCGGCGAAGGCACAGGGGAAACCCCGGCCTGATCCAAGCACTTGCAGCCGGTCGCTCGGTGTCGGCATTAGGCAGAGGCATGGCGCCTGTGCCATGCCTTGCCCGTTTCCGACACAGATCTGCTCATGCCCGCCCCCGATGCCCTACCCCCGCTCTTCGACGCGCACCTCGACCCGACCGGGCTGACCGACGCCGACCTCGAGGCGCTGCGCTACTTCGGCCTGGCCTCGGCCGTCCTGGTGGTGGACGGGCAGCCGAGCGCGACCGCCCGCGGCCTCATCCAGGCGTTCGACCGGCTGGTCCAAGTGCAACTGCCCAGGTTTCGCCGCGCCGGCATCCGCGCCTTCGCGGCGCTCGGGGTGGCTCCGAACGACCTGCCCCGCCGAGGCCTGGCGGCCGTGCTGTCCGAATTGCCCAGCCGCTTCCGGGGGCTGGCGGTCGCGGTCGGCGAGACCGGCCTGGCCGGAGGGGGCCCCGCCGAGGAGGAGGCCTTCCTTCGCCAGGTCACGCTCGCGAAGGGGCTCGGCCTGCCCCTGGTGGTGCACACCCCCAGACAGGACCGGGCGCTACACACCCGCCGCGTGCTCAGCCTCTTGCGCTCGTCGGGTCTGCCCCCGGCGCGGGTGCTGGTTAACCACGTCGAGCCGAAAACAGTGCGCACGGTGCTCGAGTGCGGCCACTTTGCCGGGCTCACGGTGCACCCGGACGAGCTGCCGGCCGAGGCCGCGGTGGCCCTGGTGCGGCGCCACGGCGCCGAGCGCCTGGTGCTCAACACCGGTCACGGCGGTGGAGAAATTCTCGCGCTGGCCCGGGTGGCGGCGCGGCTCGCCGCGGCAGGGCTGTCTGCCCGGGTGATTGCCCGGGTCACCCACGACAACGCCGCCAATCTCTACCGGGTCGCCGACGAGGGGCGGTAGAGTTTCGCCATGCGCCCCGACGGCGCCCTGCCCAAAACGTGCGCCCAGTGCGGAATGGCTCTCGGCGACTCCGGCGCCGAAGGGCACCGGTGCGCCGCCGCGGCCGCCGCGCCGAAGCCTGCCGCGGAGCGCGGCGAGCACACCCTCGTCCACCTGGTGAAGCCGGGCGAGATTCTCGGCGGCAAGTGGCGGGTCGAGTCGCGCATCGGGCAGGGCGCGATGGGTTCGGTGTACCTCGGCACCGACCTCGAACGCCGGCAGAAGGTCGCCATCAAAATCCTCTCGCCCGACCACTGCCGAAAGCCCAAGGTGCTGGCCCGCTTCGAGCGCGAGGCGCGCCTGATGACGACGCTGCGCCACCCCAACATCGTCCAGTTGCAGGGGGTCGGCCGCCAGGGCGCCTTGCCCTTCATCGTCATGCAGTACCTGGAAGGCGAGACGCTGGCCGACTACCTGAAGGGCAAGGGCGGCAAGCTGGGGCCGGTCGAGATGCTGGCCGTCATGCGCCAGGTCTGCTCGGGGCTGGCCTTCATCCACCACCACGGGCTGGTGCACCGCGACATCAAGCCGCAGAACGTGTTCATCAGCTCGGAAGGGCACGTCACCATCCTCGACCTGGGGGTGGTGCGCGACCGCAGCGACCCCGGGCTCACCAAGCCGGGGGCGATGGTCGGCACCCCCTACTACATGTCCCCCGAGCAGATTCTCGGCACCGGGGAAATCGACCGCCGCACCGACGTCTACGCGCTGGGCGCCGTCATCTTCGAGCTGCTCACCGGCACCCCGCCCTTCGTCGCCGACAGCAACTTCGAGGTGTTCTACAAACACCGCACCCTGCCGCCTCCCGACGCGTCGCTGTTGTCCGCGTTCGTGCCCAAGGCGGTGGCGGCGGCCATCACCCGGTCGCTGGCGAAGGTGCCCGAAGAGCGGCAGCAGAACGTGTCCGAGCTGGTGGGCGACCTCGAGGCGGCGTACTGCCTACAGGGCGACCTGACCAATCGCGGCGTAGAGAACCCGTTCGAGGGCGAAGTCAACCCCGGGCCCCGCCGGAAGAAGACGCGGGCGAAGAAGGCGAAGACCGCCACAGCTGCGCCGCCCGTCACGGACCCGGGGGAACCGGCCCACGCCGAGGCCCTGCGAGAGGCCGAGGAGGTGCGCTCGGACGAGGTCGAGCTGGTCGCCTCGGGGTCCCACAAGGCCGCGGCGCCCGACGACGAGGTCTCGAAAACGGAAGCTCCGACCCAGGCCGCGCACCCCTCCACCCAGACCGACCTGCGTGAGCGGCGCCTGACTGACGGCCCGGAGTCCGTCCGGACGATGGGCGACGGCGACCCGGGGTCGACCGAGCACGAGGTGGGCGAGCTGCGGGTGGTGACCACCGTCAAGGGCCTGACCTCGGGCGCCGCGGTGACGGTGGACTTCGTGCCGAAAGGAACTTCTCCGGTGTCGCTGTCGGCGCCCGTCGGCGGCCACAAGGTCCGCGTCGAGAAGAAGGGCTACAAACCAGTCGAGCGGGAAGCCCTGGTGGTGGCTAATGAGGTGACGCTGCTCAGGGTCGAGCTCGAAAAGGCGTAGGCTGCCCCAATGAATCCGAACGCGTCCGCCGCCAAGGTCGTCTTGCGCAACTGCACCGCGTACGACGCCGAGGCGATTCGGCGCATCGCCCGCGAGGGGATGGAGCAGCTCGGGCTCCGGCCTCACGGCCGCACGCTGGTCAAGCCCAACGTCGTCTCGTCAGGGCCGATGTTCCGCCACGCCCACACCCGGCCCGAGTTCGTCGAGGGGGTGGTGCTGGCCCTGAAGGACCGGGCAGCGGCGCCAGGGCCGGGCGGCGCGCTGGAAGAGCTGGCGGTCGGCGAGCGGTGCGGCATCACCATGCCCACCCGGTACGCCTTCGCCGGCGCCGGGTACGACGCGATGTTCAAGCGCGTGGGGGTGAAGCACTACTGCTTCGAGGAAGAGCCGCAGGTCGAGATTCCGTACACCCACGAGGGCCGGCTGCGCGACTACGTGTTCACCCCCGAGCCGGTGGCGCGCGCCGACTTCTTCGTCAACTGCCCCAAGTTCAAGGCGCACCCTTGGACGACGGTCACCTTCTCGATGAAGAACTACATCGGGATTCAGGACGACCGGCACCGGCTCATCGACCACGACCACCGCCTGGACGAGAAGGT
>JAHFDQ010000113.1 GCA_023248915.1 Archangiaceae bacterium
ACCATGCGCAGCCCTCCGTCCCAGAAGTGCCGGGCGAGGAACAAGGGCGCGTCGCGAATCATGTCTTCCTTGCGCACCCGGGGCCCCGCCTCGACCACCACCACGTGCATTCCGGCCTTGGCGAGGTTGGCCGCGGCCACCGAACCGCCCGGGCCCGACCCCACCACCACCGCGTCGCAGTCGGCGTCGAAGCCGCGTCGGACGTCGTCGAGGTCGTGAATCATTCCCCAGCCTCCGCGCCGGGAATTCCGCCTGCCCGCTCGCCGATGTGGGCCATCACCTTCGGGTGCGACACGTACATCATCGTCATGGTCGCCTTCAGCGCGTCGCCGATCAGCCGGCGCGGCGCGAACTGCGAGGCGCGCAGCGTGCGCAGGGCCTCGACCCGTCGCCTGACCGGCAGGCGGGAGAACCGGCTGCGGCAACCCACCAGCACCGGCGCGGACAGCTCGATGGCGGTGAAGAGCGCCAGCATCAGGCGGCGCGGCATCGCCGGCAACTCTTCCAGGTAGGCGAGCGTCCGCGGCACCACCTCGGCCTCCCTCCAATCGGGCGCGCCGTAGGCGTTGGGCGGAAAGAGCGCCTCGGCGACGGCGGTGAGGCCGGCGATGGCAGGGTCCTTCAAGAACTCGAGCTTCTTCGGCAAGGGCGCTCCGGAATTCTGGCGCTCAACACCAACCACCGACGAGGCTGGTGAATTCGGCCCGAGAATTCAGTCTACCGCGAGGCTCGACGCGCTGCCTGACACCCGGTAGCCGGGACGGCGACTACCTCGGGCGAAGCCGCGGCTCGAACCGGCGAGGACTCGGGAGCCGACGTAGGCCGAGGTGGGTCTCGCTGCCCGTGGGACTGCCTGCCTGCATGCTACTGTTGATCCAACCCGCCGATGGCTCCCCACCGCTCCAGTTGGGTGTTCGCCCTGGTGTGGCCGCTCCTGGCCGCCCAGACGTACCGGGTCGGCTGCGAGTGCGGCAAGCTGTCGCCGAGGCCCGACCCGGGCGAGCAGTTCGACGCGAGCGTCGACTTCTGATGGAGGGGACGACGCGGGACTGCCGGACGGCGGAGACGCCGGCGCCAACCCGAGCGACGACGCGGGCTGGGACGGCGGCGACGACGTCGGCGTTGACGCGGGCCCCTGCGTCCAACCCGGTGACTGCCCAGGGGGCAGCACCTGCGTCGCCTGCACCCGCCTCGGCGCCGGGGACGGCACCGCCCGCGACAACCAGACCTGCTTCTATGACCCCGTCAACTTCAAGCACGTCTGCCCTGGGGGCAACTCCAGCGGGCCCGGCGGCAACTCGAACCAGACCTGGGAACTGAAGTAGCCGCCCCGCCCTACTCGACGCTGACCGGCATCAAGGTAAGGTAGAAGACGAACCCGATGTCGCAGAGCGACCAGGAAACCCTCCGCATTTCCGACAAGCTGCGCGTCCTGGCGCCCGGGCGGCTGCGCCTGGTGGTGCTCGGAGAGGGCCTGTTCTCGGCGCACGCCTTGCCCCTCGGCGGCGACGTCGTGGTGGGCCGCGGCGACGAGGCCGACATCCGAATCGACGACCGCTCGATTTCCCGCAAGCACGCGGTACTGCACGTGGGCGAACCCCTGCGGTTGGAAGACCTGGGCAGCGCCAACGGCACCCGGGTGCGCGAGCGGAAGCTGGGGCGGAACGAGGTGGTGACGGTCGCCCCGGGCGACGTCGTCGAGGTGGGGACGGTGGTGCTGGTGGTCCAGCGCGACGCGCCGGGCGCCACGGCCGCGGGCCCCGCCGACGCCGGCGACCCCACCCCCGAACGGCCCCAGGCCGGTCCTCCGGAACCCTCGGGCCCGCCCTTCCTGGTGCTGGACGAAGCAATGCAGCGCCTGCACAAGCTGGTCGAACGCATCGCCCCCAGCCGCATCAACGTGCTCTTGCTGGGCGAGACCGGCGTCGGCAAGGAAGTCATCGCCGGCGAGCTGCACCGCCTCTCGGGGCGGGCCCGCGGCCCCTTCCTCAAGCTGAACTGCGCGTCGCTGTCCGAGACGCTCCTCGAGTCCGAGCTGTTCGGCCACGAGAAGGGCGCCTTCACAGGCGCGGTGAAGACCAAGGCCGGCCTCTTCGAGACCGCCGCCGGGGGCACCGTGCTGCTCGACGAGGTGGGCGAGCTTCCCCAGTCGATTCAGGCGCGGCTGTTGCGCGTGCTCGAGGACCGGCAGGTGCTGCGCGTCGGCGCGGTCAAGACCGAACCCATCGACGTCCGCTTCGTCTTCGCCACCAACCGCGACCTGGAAGCCGAGGTGGCGCGCGGCACCTTCCGGGAAGACCTCTACTACCGCCTGAACGGCATCTCGGTCGTCATCCCTCCGCTGCGCGACCGCCCCGCCGAAATCGAACCCCTGGCCCGCGGCTTCGCGGCAGAGGCGGCGCGGCGCGACGGGCGCGAGGCGGCGCCGGCGCTCTCGGTCGCTGGGCTCGACGCGCTTCGAAGCTTCGCCTGGCCCGGCAACATCCGCGAGCTCAGGAACGTGATGGAACGCGCGGTGCTCTTGTGCGGCGACGGCCCCATCGCCCCCGAGCACCTTGGGCTTGGCAAGGCGAAGGCCGCCCCGCCCTCTCCCGGCGACGCGCCCAACCTGAAGGGCGAACGCGACGCCGCCGAGCGCCGGGTCATCGTCGAGGCGCTCGAGAAATGCTCGGGCAACCAGACGAAGGCGGCGAAAATGCTCGGCATCTCGCGGCGAACGCTCGTCGCCCGCGTCCAGGCGTACGGGCTGGGCCGGCAGCGCAAGGACAAGGCCAAGGGCGACGCCGGCGGGTAGTCAGCTGTCCAGCCGGGGCGCGCGCATCGCGCCGCGCTTCGCGTTGCGCAGCAGGCGCTCTCCGGCCGCCAGCACCGCCTCGACGTCGACGGGCTTGGCCAACACCCGGTCGCTGTGCTCGTCCAGGAAGCGCCGCAGGGCCCCGGTGGGAGCCCCGGCGGTGATGAACAGCGTCCTCGCCGCCAGGGACGGCACCAAGAGCGCCAGCTCGGAATGAAACCGCTCGGCCCCTCCGTCGGGCATCACCACGTCGCACAGCACCAGGTCGAAGTCGTCGGGGCCTCGCCTTACCCGCGCCAGGGCGACGCCCACCCCGTCCGCGTCCTCGACGAAGAAGTTGGACGAGAGCTGGCGCCTCAACGCCCCGAGCACGGTCGGGTCGTCGTCCACCAGCAAGAGCCGCAGCCCGGTGCGCGGCACCGGCGTGGACGACGGCGTCTCGGCGCGGTCCGGCCCGGACGCCGCCGGAAGGTCCATCGCCATGGTGGTGCCGGCCGGAGAGCTCTCGCGCAAAGCCAGCGTACCGCCCTGCGCGCGCATCAGCCCGAGCGACACCGCCAACCCCAGGCCGGTGCCCTTGCCGACCGGCTTGGTGGTGAAGAAGGGCTCGAAGAGCCGCTTCTGCGAGTCCGCAGTGATGCCCGGCCCGTCGTCGGACACCGTCACCTCGACGCGGTCTCGCGCGCGCCGCGCGCGCACCACCACGTGCCCGGTGTCCCGCGCCTCTTCGATGGCGTGGGACGCGTTGGCGACGAGGTTGACCAGCACCTGCTCGACCAGCTCGGGTTGGCCCCGGGCCCAGAGCCCGTCGTCCAGCTCGAGCGAGACGCGCACCCGCGCGCCGACGGACTGTCGGGCGTGGGCGACCGCGGTCTCGAGCAGCGTGGAAACGGAGAAGGCGCCGACCGCCGCCTGGCGGCCTCCGGCGTTTCGGCCCGCGTCGAGCAACTGCCGGACGATGCGCGTCACCCGCTGCACCGAGCCCAGGCACTCGTCCAGGCACTCGCCTGAGTCGGTTGGGAAGTCGCCGGACTCGGTCAGCTGCTCACGCAGGTAGCTCAGGTTCGCCTTCAGCACCGCCGCCGGGTTGTTGATTTCGTGCGCCACGCCGGCGGCGAGCTGGCCCACCGCCGCCAGCTTCTCGGCCCGGCTGAGCGCCTCGTTGGCCCGGGCCAGCTCGCGAGTCCGTTCTTCGACCGCCCGCTCGAGGCGGCTCGAGAGCTCGTCGAGGGCCCGCGCGTTGGCGATGAAGCGCCGGAAGATGAGGGCGGTCGGCCCAGCCACCACCATCAGGAAGCCGACGTCGAGCAGGTAGGGGCCCGTGGCGAGGCCCGACGTCACCAGCGAGTCGTTGATGCCGCACAGGAACAACAGCGCCAGCCCGACGGCGTGCGCCGCGGCGCCCGGCCGCCGCTGCCGCCACCGCCGCGCGAAGTGCACGAAGGGCACCAGCATCGCGAGGCAGAGCACCACCATGGCCAGGTTGCCGAAGGCCGTCGAGACGGAGTCGGCGTAGGTGACGCCGAGCCACTCGACGCGGTGGTGATGCACCTCATTGGCCACCACCAGCCCCGGCACCAGCGCCAACAGGCCAATCGACGCCACCGCCACCATCGCGAACCGCTCGTACGCGAGCAGCTTCCGGGACTCTTGCTCGCGCATGTAGAGCACCCAGCCGACCCCGTGCGCGCCAGCGCCCACCAGGCCCACCCGCGAGGCCCAGGCCACCGCCCAGTCCGGTGCACCCACCACCGATGACAGGTCGCACACGGCATAGACGCTGGCGGTCGCCGAGACGACGGCGAGCCAGCGCAGCTCGCGCCAACCCGGAGCGCGCGACAGCCACGCGCCAAGCACGGCGAGCGCCGCCATCAGCGTCGAGGCGACCAGGATGGCTCCCACTGGAATCGTCATGACGTCGAGTGTGACCCCGGGTGTTCCAGCACCCGGAGCGCCGCGCTCCAAGCCCTGAAAGAGAGGCGGCGCCGCCCTGATCCTTTCTTCGGGTGGAACGGATCAGCAGGATTCGAGCCGGAAGCTTGCCCCGGCCTGCGCTACGGTCGCGGGTAGGCAAAGGGCCCCTGTTGACTTCCACCGACGAATTCTCAGGCACCGAGCGCTACCGCGTCGTCCGGCGGTTGGGCGCCGGCGGCATGGGCATCGTCTACGAGGCCTTCGACACGGTGCTCGGACGGCCGGTCGCCTTGAAGACGCTGCGCAACCTCGACGCCGCGGCCATCTACCGGTTGAAGCGCGAGTTCCGGGCGCTGGCCGACGTCACCCACCCCGGCTTGGCGACGCTGCACGAGCTGGTCTCGGCGGGCGGCCAGTGGTTCATCGCCATGGAACTGGTCGACGGAGTCGACTTCCTCTCGTGGGTCCGCCCCGGTTCCGCCCCTGTCGAGGACGAAGACACCCTGCCGACTCCGCTGGCGCGGGCCGCCCCCAGCTCGAGCGCAGGTCCTGCGACCGCCGTCGCGGCCCCTCTCGACGTCGAGAAGCTGCGCGCGGCGCTTCGCCGGCTCGCCGAGGCCGTCTGCGCCCTGCACGCCGGCGGGCGGCTACACCGCGACATCAAACCGTCGAACGTGCTGGTGACGCGAGAGGCCCGGGTGGTGCTGCTCGACTTCGGCTTGGTGACCGAGCTCGAGGGCGAGGGCGGTCCGCCCCCGAGCACTGGCGACGCCATCGTCGGCACCGCGGCCTACATGGCGCCCGAACAGGCCGCGGGAAAGCCCGTCTCGCCCGCCAGCGACTGGTACGGCGCCGGAGCGATGCTCTACCAGGCCCTGACCGGACGGCCGCCGTTCTCCGGCAGCCCCATTCAGGTGCTGATGGACAAGCAGCGCTTCGAGCCGCGGGCGCCGTCCGCCACCTGCTCCGGTGTGCCCGCCGACCTAGACGCGCTGTGCGTCGAACTCTTGCGGCGCGAACCCGAGCAGCGGCCGGACGGCGCCGAGGTGCTGTGGCGACTCGGAGCAAGTACTCCCGCGCCCTCGAGGCCCACCGAGCGCGCGGGCGGGACGAGCGCCTTCGTCGGCCGTGAGGCCGAGCTCTCCGCCCTCCGGGCCGCCTTCGACGAGGCCCGGGCCGGCCAGACGGGCGTGGTATTCCTCGGCGGCCGGTCGGGCATCGGGAAGACGGCCCTGGTCCGCCACTTCCTCGATGACTTGGCCAAGGGGGGCGAAGCGGTGGTGCTCGCTGGCCGCTGCTACGAGCGCGAGTCGGTGCCGTACAAGGCGCTCGATTCGCTCGTCGACGCGCTGGCCCGCCACCTGATGCGGCTGCCGGCGGAGAAGGTCGAGGCCCTCCTGCCGCGCGACGTGCTCGCCCTCGCGCGCATCTTCCCCGTGCTCCGGCGCGTCGAGGCGGTGGCCGGCGCGCCGCGAAAAGGGGCGGAAGTGGCCGACCCCCCCGAGCAGCGGCGCCGCGCCTTCGCTGCGCTGCGCGAGCTGCTCGGGCGAATGGCCGACCGGGCGCCGCTGGTGCTGTTCATCGACGACCTGCAGTGGGGAGACCCCGACAGCGCCCTGTTGCTCGCCGAGCTCTTGCGGCCGCCCGACGCCCCGCCGCTGTTGCTCGTCGTCTGCCTGCGCGCCGACGAAGCGCCCGCCGCCCACCCGCTGCACGAGCTGCTCCTGTCCGTGCGCGCGCTGCCCGGCGCCCCCCGGCTGCACGAACGCACGCTCGACCCGCTGTCGCCCGGCGAGGCGCGGACACTCGCGTCCCGGCTCTTGGGCACGGCCGGGGAAGGCCGGGTCGACGAGGTGGCCCGCGAGTCGGGCGGCAACCCCTTCTTCGTCGACGAGCTGGTGCGGCACGTCCAGGACGGAGCCTGGCCCGGCGCCGACGCCGGCAGGGCGCCACCGGTAAGCCTCGACGCCGTGGTGCGGGCGCGGCTGCGGCGCCTGCCCGAACCCGCGTTGCGGCTGTTGCATGTCCTCGCGGTCGCCGGCCGGCCGCTGCCGCGGGGCCTCGCCACGCGAGCCGCCGAGCTCGGGCCCGACGAACAGACCGCGCTGGGCGCCTTGCGTTCGGGAAGCCTGGTGCGGTCCGCCGCCGGCCGCGAATCCGACGCGCTCGAGACGTGCCACGACCGCATTCGCGAGACGGTGCTGGCCGACCTGCCGGCCGACCGCCTCGCCGCGGTGCACCTCAGGGTAGCCCGCACCCTCGAGGCTTCGGGCCAGGCCGACCCCGAAGCGCTCGCGCTGCACTTCGGCGCGGCCGGCCAGACCGAGCGGGCCGCCCGCTACGCCGCGGCCGCCGGAGTCCGGGCCGCCGAGGCGCTGGCCTTCGACCGGGCCGCGGCCTTCTACCGCCGGGCGCTCGAGCTCGAGCCCGACCGGAAGACAGAGCCGCTGCTCGGCGACGCCCTGGCCAACGCGGGCCGGGGCGCCGAAGCCGCCGCCGTCTACCTGGCCGCGGCCGCGCCCGACCGGAAGCCCCCGTTGCCCTCCGCCGAACGGCTGGACCTGGAACGGCGCGCCGCCGAGCAGCTCTTGCGCAGCGGCCACATCGACGAGGGGCTCGAGGTAGTGCGCACCGTCCTTCAGGCCGTGGGCATGCGCCTGGCGCCGTCCCCCCGGCGTGCCCTGGCCGCCCTACTGTTTCGCCGGGCCCACCTGGCGCTGCGCGGGCTGAAGTTCCGCGAGCGCGACGTGACCCAGGTGTCGGCCGAGCAGCTCTCGCGCGTCGACGTCTGCTGGACCGTCGCGGCCGGCCTGTCGATGGTGGACACCATCCGCGGCGCGAGCTTCCAGACGCGGCACCTGTTGCTCGCGCTGGACGCCGGCGAGCCCTACCGCATCGCGCGGGCGGTCGCGGCCGAGGCCGCCTACGTCGCCACCGCCGGGCGCACCGGGCGGGCGCGGGCCAAAGAGCTCATCGGCGCGGCCGACGACTTGGCCCACCGGGTGGCAGACCCGCGCGCGCTGGGCCTGGTCGCCTTCTGCTCGGCGCTGGTCGAGTTCCTGGTAGGCAACTGGCGCGAAGCGCGGGTTCACGCCGAGTCGGCCGAGCGCATCTTCCACGACGCCGGCTCGGGCCTCACCTGGGAAGCGGCGAACACCCGGCTGTTCTCGGTCTGGTCGCTCTTCTACCTGGGCGAGGTCGGCGAGCTGTCGCGGCGCATTCCCCGCCTCTTGGACGAGGCCCGCGAGCGCGGCGACCTCTACGCGGTGACCAGCCTGCAGAGCGGCCTGGCCAACGTCGGGCTGCTCGCCGCCGACGCCCCCGAGCGCGCCCGCGCCGAGGTGCACGAGGCGATGAAGCGGTGGTCGAGCCGCGGCTTCCACTTCCAGCACTACTGGGGGCTGCTGTCGCACGGCATGATTGACCTGTACTCGGGACAAGGCCCGGCCGCCTGGAAGCGTGTCGGTGAGGCTTGGCCGGCACTGGCAGGGTCTCTGCTCTTGCGCATTCAGGCGGTGCGCGTCGAGGCGACCTACCTCCGGGCCCGCTGCGCTCTGGCCGCCGCGGCCGCCACACCCGACGCGGCGGGCCTGGTGGCCGCGGCGCTAAGGGACGCCCGCGCGCTCGAGCGTGAGAAGCTCGGCTGGACATCGGCCTTTGCCTCGCTGGTTCGGGCCGGCGCCGCCGCGAGCCTGGGCGACTCGGCGGCGGCACGTGCGGGCTACGCGGCCGCGGCCGAAGGCTTCGAGCGCGCCCAGATGGCCCTGTTCACCGCCGCGGCGAAGAGGCGCCACGGCCAACTGCTGGGAGGCGACGAAGGGGCTTCGCAGGTGCGCGCCGCGGACCAAGTCTTCTCGTCGCAGGCCGTCGCCCGGCCGGACCGGATGGTGGCGATGCTCGCCCCCTGCCCGCCGCTCGACGGCGCGGGCACGGCTGCCCGGCCGTGAGCCAAGCCCTCAACCCGGCCTACAGCTTCGCCCTCGAGCGGAGCGACCGGGGATGGCGTGTCGTGGCTTCATCAGCCTGACCCCGAATCGGACGGGGTGTCCTCTTCGCTGTCCAGCCTGGCGCCGGCCTCGAGCAGCGCGGCCAGCTCGTCGGTGCCCAGCTTCGCGGCGCTGCCGGTGCCCTCGAGCAGCCCCGCCACCAGCTCGCGCTTGTCGGCGTGCAGCTTCAAGATGGCTTCCTCGATGGTGCCCTTCGTCACCAGCCGGTAGACGGTGACCGGGCGCGACTGGCCGATGCGGTGGGCCCGGTCGGTGGCCTGGTCTTCCACCGCCGGGTTCCACCAGGGGTCCAAGTGAATGACGTTGTCCGCCCCGGTGAGGTTCAGCCCGGTGCCTCCGGCCTTCAGCGAGATGAGGAACAGGTCGCCCTCGCCGCCCTGGAAGGCCTCGACCCGGCGGCGGCGCTCGGCCTCCGGCGTCTGGCCGTCCAAGTAGAGGTAGCGCACGCCCTTGTCGTCGAGCGCCTCGCGCACCACGGCCAGGTGCCGGGTGAATTGACTGAACACCAGCGCGCGGTGGCCTTCCTCTCTCAGCTCGGCCACCAAGGACATCAGGCTCTCCAGCTTCGAGGCCGGCCCCGTCCAGCTCGCGTCGTGCAGGCGCGGGTGACACGACAAGAGCCGCAGCCGCGTCAGCGCCGCCAGCACCTGGAACCGCTTCTGCTCGGGGCGCCCGTTCCCCGCCTGCCCCAGCTCGGCCACCGCGGCCAGGCGCGCGTCCTCGTACAGCCTTCGCTCCTCGGCCGACAGCGCGACCGGGACCGTCACCTCGGTGCGCGCCGGCAATTCGCGCGCCACCTCGCCTTTGGTGCGTCGCAACAGGAACGGCCTTAAGAGCCGAGACAGCGCCTGGCGGCGCACCGGAGTCTTCTCGCGCTCGATGGGCAGCCCGAACCGGTCGCGGAACTGCTCCTGGCTGCCCAGCAGCCCGGGAATGAGAATGCGGAACAGGCTCCACAGCTCGCCGACGTGGTTCTCCACCGGGGTGCCGGTGAGCGCCACCCGGTAGGTGGCGTCGAGGTCGCGCAGCGCCCGCGCCCGCCGCGTCTCGGCGTTCTTGATGGCCTGGGCCTCGTCAACCACCAGCGTCGAGAACTTCACCGCCTTGAAGCGGTCGACGTCGCCGGTGACAAGCCCGTAGCTGGCCACCACCAGGTCCCCCGGGCCCAGCTTCGAGAGCACCTCTTCGCGGTTCGCCTCGCGGTAGGAGTGCACCTTCAGGCCGGGAGCGAAGCGTTCGGTTTCCTTCAGCCAGTTGAAGCACACCGACGTCGGCGCCACCACCAGCGCCGGCCCCAGCGGGCCGCGGTGGACGAGCAGCGCCAGCGCCTCGAGCGTCTTGCCCAGCCCCATGTCGTCGGCGAGACACGCGCCCATGCCCCATTCGGCCAGCCGGGCCAACCAGCAGAAGCCCTCGCGCTGGTAGTCGCGCAGCGTCGCCCGAAGCCCGGCCGGCACCTCGGGATTGAGCTCGCGGGCGGCGCGCAGGCGCTCGGCCAGGGTGCGGAACGACTGGCACGCGTCCATCTCGGCCACCTCGGAAGCCAGCTCTTCGAGGACGTGCGCCGCCGCCGGCCCCAGCTCGGGCCCGTTTCGCCCCACGAAGACCTGGTCGGCGAGGGGCTGAAGCTGGCTTTGCAGCTCGTCGGACAGGGCGACGAAGCGTTCGTCCGACAGCTTCACGTAGCGTTCCCTGCGCCGCGCCGCTTCCAGCAGGAGCGCCAGCTCGACCCGCTGGCCGTCCACCTCGGCGCTTCCGTCGAGGCCGAACCAGTCGCGCCCTTCTCGCACCGCCAGCCGCAAGTCCCTGGCGCGCACCGGCCGGCTGACGCGCGGCTTCTTCGGCGGCCAGTGCACCTCGAGCCCCTCGGACTTGGAGAGCTGCTCGAGCTTCACCAACAGGTCGAGCGCCGCCGCCCCTTCCACCGTGCTCTGCACCGGCCCGTCGCCAGCCGCCGCCAGCCCCAGCTTGGCCCAGAGCGAATGGGCCCCGGCCCGCTCGGCTTCCAAGTCCCGCCGGGTGAAGGCGCGGGCGCCGTCCACCTTCCCCCGGACGCGCAAGGGGCCGAGGCCCGCGGGCAACGGCGGCGCTTCGGGCAGGGCCCGCACCCGGGCCTCGGCCACCAGCGACAGGCCCTCGAGGGGAGACAGGTAGACCATCGGAGTGGCGCGCGGCGGCTGCTCGACGCCGCACAGCGCGGTCGGCAGCTCGACGGCGAGGCCCGAGTCGTCGAGCCTGTCGGCCAGCGCCTCGGCCGCCTCGCCGGGAAACGACGCGCCGAAGTGGGCGAGCACCCCGAGCGCCGCCAACACCCTGGGCGGCGCGTGCACCACCCAGCAGCGCTTCTTGTCGGAGTCGAGCCAAAAGGCGCGGCCATTGCGGCGGGCCGAGAGGCCCTCGAGCAGGCCGGCCGGAGCGTCCTCGCCCGAAACCGCGGCCACCAGCTCGAAGGCGCCGCCGCGTTCCCTGCACGCGAGGCCCAGCTCGGCCTCTGTCACCGTCAGCGGCGACAGTTCTCCATCGTCGAGAAATACACGCGGGTTCCCCACCAGCAGCTCGAGCACCTGGTGCGAGTGCTCGGCCGCGTCCATCGGGTAGCGCTGGACGAGGAGCGCCGCCGCGCGGACCTCGGCCTCGTCGAAACGCTCGCGCCCTTCGCGGAGGATTTCGTCAGGCGCCAGCCGGGTGCCCGCGGAGAAGCCACCCCGCTTGGTCTCCCTCTGCAGATAGGGGGCGATGCGCACGCCCGAGCGGCCCTCCGCGCGCACGCGCCAGGTGAGCCGGGTGACCGAGGGCGCCTTCGCCGCCGGCGGGTGAGTGACTTTCGCGAGCGCGCGCAGCGCCCTCCCCCACTTCGGCAGCGTCAGCGTCTCGACGACGTTCGCCGCCGCGGTGGGTTCCGGCGTCGAGAGGAACTGCAGCACCGCGTCGGCCGCGGAGAGGGCGTGGGTGCAGGCGCCTTCCGCGCGAGGGCAGCAGGTGCAGACGAATTGGAGCGGAGCGTTCTGCCAGTCGTCGAGGGCGATAGTCACCCGCGGCTCGAGGGTTCCCCATTGGTCTTTCACCACCAGCCGGCCCGGCTCGGTGAAGTGGAAGGCGGGAGGCTCTCCGTGCAGGGTGAGTTTGCCCTGGGAAACCGTCTTCGAAGACCGCGGCATCGCGTGGGTGCGCACCCGGGCGCGCGCCTCGACGAGCCGGTCCTGCAACCGCGCCAGCACCGGGTGCTCGGGCCGGGGCGTCGGGGAAGCGGCTCTCACCCGTTCTTCTTCGCACCCGCGCCGGACGTCTTCGGCGCAGGCCTCGAGGAAGCCCCAGGCCGCCGGGCGCAGCTTGCGCAGCTCGGGGAGGGCGCTCCGGTGGTAGGTGGTACGGGCGTACTCGTCGATGGCCACCACGTCGTCCATCGCCACTGGGGCGACACCAGGGAGGTGCACGCCCGCCTTGCCCAGCGCGTCGATGGGAGTGCGCAAGGCCTCGGAAACCCCGTTGGCGCGAGCCCAGGCCTCGAGCGCGGAGTAACTCCTCGGGGCGTCGAAGTCCTGCGCCAAGGCGGGACGCCCGGCCGGAGCAGCCTGGGGCTGACGCGCCGGTGCCGGTGCCGGGCGCTCGAGCAACGCGCGGGCCGCGCGCAAGAGCTCGCGGCGGTAGGCCGGGGCCAACTGCTGCTTGACCTCGTGCTGGAGGTCTCGGTCGGCGAGTAGCTGCCCGAGTGACATCGAACCCCTGAGCCCGGAGAGGGACGACACCGCCCGCCCCGCATCGGGCCCGAGCTCTCTCTCCCAGAGCCGCCTGGCCGGCTGGGCCAGCGCGTCGCTCAGCTCTTCTTCCCGGGCGATGTCCCCCAGCTCGGAGAGGCTGTTGGCGCGCCAGAGCCGCAAGGACGATGGAGTGGAGTCCGCCACCGCCCGCCGTATACCGCGCGAAGCGAAGAACTTGAAAGTGGGGCACCCTCCCACGTCGAGCCTCCCTTCGACGCCCTCGCCCGGATGCAGCTCGAGGCGGTGCGGTCGGGGTCAGTAGACGCCGGGGCAGGGTGGGTCGGCGCCGACTGCCGCGGTGACCCACACGGCAGATCGCGCGTCCGGCCTCGCGCCTCGGGCCGGCCGGCGAGTCGAGCAGTCGAGGACTTCGGGGCGACCCCTGCCGATCTGGGACCGCCGGAAGCTCGCGGAGGCCGGTCGGTAGG
>JAHFDQ010000114.1 GCA_023248915.1 Archangiaceae bacterium
GTGACTTCGCGCAAGCTTTACCGTCGCCAGGACGAGGCCGAACGCGCCGCCGGCAAGCTGCTGGTCGAGCGGGGCTTCCGGTTCGATTCCGCCACAGGCACCTACCACGCGCTGGGTGACGCCGCCGTGGACTTCTGGGCGCGCGGGAAGGCCGACCTGCCGACCGACTGGGAATTCTTCGGCGCCGCGCGCGCCGTGCGCATTCGCCCTCGCGTCCGCCCCCGCGTGCGCGTCGGCCTCAGCGCGGCCAACTGGTTCGAGCTCGACGCCGAGTTCGTCACCGACGACCAGGCGCTGGACTTGGGCGCGGTGAGAATGTGGCTCCAGTCGGGGCGCCGCTACGTGCCGCTGAAGGACGGCACCTTCGCCGAGGCCGACGCCGCCGAGTTGCGTCAGGCGGCCGACCTCCTGGAAGAAGCGGGGGCCTTGCCCGGCGCCCGCCACAGCCGGGTGCCCCTGTACCTCGCCCCCGCGGTCGAACTCTTGTCCACGCTCGGCGGCACGGCCGAGGTCGAGGCCAAGGCCAAGCGCGCCATCGCTTCCCTGCGCGACCTGGGGGCCCTGACGCCGGTGAAGGCTCCGAAGGGTCTGGTCGGCACGTTGCGCCACTACCAGGAAGGCGGCCTCGCCTGGCTGTGGTTTCTCCACCGGCACGCGCTGTCGGGAATCCTCGCCGACGACATGGGGCTCGGAAAAACCATTCAGGCGCTGGCCCTCTTGCAGAAGGTGCGCAACGAGGAAGGCAAGAAGCCGTCGCTCGTCGTCGCCCCCACCAGCGTGCTGGCCAACTGGGAACGCGAGGCCGAACGCTTCACCCCCGGCCTGACCAGTATCGTCTGGCACGGGCAGGACCGCCGCGAGCGCATCGACCGGCTCGAGCACGCCGACCTGGTGCTCACGTCCTATTCCCTGGTGCGCCGCGACGTGGCCGAACTGTCCAAGGTGCCCTTCCGGTACCTCATTCTCGACGAGGCGCAGAACATCAAGAACGCCGACTCGGCCACCGCCCAGGCCTGCAAGGCGCTGCCGGCGGTGCAGCGGCTCGCGCTCACTGGCACGCCGCTCGAGAACCGCCTGGCCGAGCTGTGGAGCATCTTCGACTTCCTCATGCCCGGCTTCCTCGGGACGGCCGACGCGTTCTCGGAACGGTACTCGCAGCCAATCGAGGTGGCCGGCGACGTCGAGGCCCGCGAGCGGCTTCGCCGCCGGGTCCGCCCCTTCGTCATGCGGCGCCTGAAGCAGGAAGTCGCCAAGGACCTGCCCCCGAAGACCGAGTCGATCGCCTGGTGCGAGATGGAACCGGGCCAGGCGGCGCTCTACCGCGAGGTGCTGGAGGACAGCCGGCGCAAGGTCCACGAGAGCATCGGGCGCTACGGGTTCGGGCGCAGCCGCGTGTCCATTCTCGCTGCCCTGATGCGCCTTCGGCAGGTCTGCTGCGACCCGCGCCTGTTGAAGTTGCCTCCCGGCACGCTGCTGCCTCCGTCGGCGAAGCTCGAGCGCGCCGGCGCCCTGATGAACGACCTCATCGCCGAGGGGCACCGCGCCCTGGTGTTCAGCCAGTTCACCGAGATGCTGGCGCTGCTGAAAGACCAGGCCGACGCCGCGAAGTTCGCCTACCTCTACCTCGACGGCCGCACCCGCGACCGCATGGCGAAGGTCGACGCATTCAATGATCCGGCCGGCCCGCCGCTGTTCTTCATCAGCCTCAAGGCGGGCGGCACCGGGCTGAACCTGACCGCGGCTGACTACGTCATCCACTACGATCCATGGTGGAACCCGGCCGTCGAAGACCAGGCTACTGATCGTACCCACCGCATCGGCCAGACCCGGGCCGTGATCTCGTACAAGTTGATTACCCGCGGGACGGTGGAAGAGAAGATCCTGGCGCTCCAGAAGCGCAAGCGCGACCTGGCCGCCGGAGTGCTCGGCGGCGCCGGCAACCTGAACCAGGCGCTGTCCGAGTCGGACGTCGAAGAGCTGTTCCGCGCCGAGTGACCTGTCGCTCGGTCGAGCACGGGCGGTTTCAGGCCTCTGGCCGAAGCCATGCCGCACCTCGGATTCTTCCCTCTGATGCGGGCCGTGTCCGGCATGGGTTTGGGCAGAGGCTTTGAACGACTCCCCGCCAGGGTGCTCCGAAAACAGGCCCGGGGGGCGCCTCCTGGACTCCGTCGTGACGACCTGTGCCGCGCGCGAGCGCCAGAGGCTCGAGGATGCCGGTCGGTCGAGCGGGGGAGCTGGACTGGTGAGCCTCAGCTAGTTTTCAGTGTCAGCCGGACCTGATAGCGTGTTCAGTATGGGAGGGCTGCATGCTTCAGGCGCTCAGAATCACCAATTTCGCGGTCATCGAAGAGGTCGAGGTGGCCTTCGGCGACGGGCTGACCGTGCTCACCGGCGAGACCGGGGCCGGTAAGTCCATCGTCATTGACGCCTTGTCCCTGCTGCTCGGCGGTCGGGCCGACGCCGAGGTGGTCCGCGCCGCGAGCGACGAGGCCACCGTCGAGGGGCTGTTCCGCCGGGTGCCGGAGCTCTCCGGGCGGCTCCAGGCCCTCGGCCTGCCCGACCTGGGCGACGAGGTGAGCGTGCGGCGCGTGGTCGGCCGGGCGGGGCGGGGCAAGGCCTACGTGAACGGGGCGCTGGTGACCGTGGGGGTGCTCGGCCAGTTGATGCGCGGGCTCATCGACGTGGCCGGCCAGCACGAGCACGTCGGCCTGTTCGACCCGTCCAGCCACCGGGTTCTCCTCGACCGGCTCGGGGGGCTGGGGCCAATCCTGACCGACTACCGGCTGGCGTACGCCGGCCTCCAGGAAATAGACGCCCGCATCGCGGCGCTCGGCGGCGACGAAGCGGCGGCCCGGGGGCGCGCCGAATTCCTGAGGTTCCAGCTCGACGAGTTCGACCGGGTAGCGCCGACCCAGGGCGAGGGCGAGGCGCTCGAGGTCGAGCGGCGCCGGTTGGCCGCCAGCGAGAAGCTCCGCCGTGCAGCGACCGAAGCCGAGTCGCTCGTTTCGGCGATGGACGGCTCGTCGCTCGAGACGCTCGACCGCGCGCTCTCTGTCATCACCGACGCCGCGCGGCTCGACCCTTCGCTCGGGGCGACGGCGGCGGCGCTCGTGGGCGCCCGCGCCGAGATCGACGAGGCCGCCCGCGACCTCGGCCGGTACCGCTCGGCCCTCGACGCCGACCCCGGTCGCCTGTCCGAGGTCGACGAACGCCTCGACGCCCTGCGCAGCCTTTGTCGAAAGCACGGCGTGGTGGGGCTCGACGTCGCGACCACGCTCGCCCGCCGCGGCGAGCTCGCCGCCGAGCTGTCCCTCCTCGAGAACCGGCAGGGCAGCCTCGACGGGCTTCTGGCCGAACGGTTGCCCGCACAGGCACGCCTCCAGGACTGCGCGACCGCTTTGACCGGGGCCCGGGTGGCCGCGGCCGCGACCTTCGCCCGGGACGTCCAGGCCGAGCTCGGCCGCCTGGCCCTGGCCAAGGCCACCTTCGAGGTCATCGTCGGCCCCAGCCCTCGCCCGGGGCCCGACGGGGCCGACGAGGTCGAGCTTCTGTTCGGCGCCAACCCGGGCGAGTCGGCCCGGCCGCTGGCGAAGGTGGCGTCGGGCGGCGAAGCGTCGCGCGTCTTGCTCGCGATTCGCCGGTGCCTCGCCGGCGCCGACGGCTGCCAGGCAGCCGTGCTCGATGAGGTCGACGCGGGGGTGTCGGGCGGAGTGGCCGAGGTGGTCGGGCGGACCATCAAGGAGATCAGCCGGCACCGGCAGGTCATCTGCGTCACCCACCTGCCCCAGGTGGCCGCGTTCGCCGACGCCCACCTGCGCATCGAAAAGGCGCTCCGCAAGGGCCGCACCTGGTCGACGGTGGTCCCGCTCCAGCCCGGGCCGATGCGGGCGCGCGAGCTGGCGCGCATGCTGTCCGGGCTCGAAGTCACCCCCGAAGCGCTCGGCGCCGCCGAGGCGTTGCTGCGATCGGCCAAGGCCCGCCGCCGGGCGGCCGGCGCGCGGCGGGTGGCCTGAGTAGACCCACGGCATTTCCTTACCTTGCCCTGGCAGGCTTGCTCATTTACATTTCTGGACCGTGTCGAAACCCGCCGGCCAAACCGAGGCTCCCCGGATGAGGGCCGTCTCGGCTGGCCTCACCGATGTTGGCCGCAAGCGGAACCACAATGAGGACAGCTTCCTCATTGACGACGATCTGCAGCTCTTCGTCGTCGCCGACGGCATGGGGGGCCACGCGGGCGGGGGCACGGCCTCTCGCATCGCCGTAGAGACCATCGACCGCGAGCTTCGCAAAGCCCGCGAGAGCAGGGACAACCCGTTCGGCGCCACCACCGCCCTGCAGGACTCTCCGCTGCCCGAGGTCATCCGCGGCGCGGTCGAGCGCGCCTGCCTGTCCATCTTCAACGCCGCCCAGGAAGACCCGCGCCTGAACGGCATGGGCACCACCGTCATTTCCCTGATGGTGAAGGACGGGCACGCCTTCCTCGCGCACGTCGGCGACAGCCGCGCCTACCTCATCCGAGGCGACCTGATTCAGCAGATCAGCGAGGACCACTCGCTGGTGAACGAACAGATCAAGGCGGGGATGATCACCGCCGAAGAGGCCAAGCACTCCCGTTACAAGAACATCATCACCCGGTCCGTCGGCTTCGAAGAAGAGGTCCAGGTCGACGTGATGGGCCTGGTGTGCGAACCGGGAGACACCTTCGTCCTTTGTTCCGACGGGCTGGCCAACATGCTCGACGACCGCGAGCTGCTCGACCTGGTGCGAGGCACCAAGTTCGAGGACACCCCGAAGCGGCTCATCGACATGGCGAACGAACGGGGAGGCGACGACAACATCACTGTCATCGTCGTCCAGACCCGAGCTGGCGCCTCGGGCTGAGGTTGGCCTTGACAGCCCAGCTGGCCCAGGCTAGCTGCGGCACCGTGAAATCCAGCGGTTGCGCGCTGGCCCTCAGTCTGGGAACCTAGCTGTCGGTCGGGGGGACGCTGAACCGCTCGGGAATTCGCCTTACCTTTCCAAGCGCGCTTATGCTTTCGGTCCGGAGCTCGGGGTTCAAAGGGGAGAGTTTTTGGCGGACAAGACTTTCACGCTGATCGTCGTTCCCGATCACGGCTCGCACGTGAAGCGGTACCGCATTCAGAAGCGGTACCTGTTTCAGTTGGGGGGCGTCGCCCTGGTCGTGGCCGCCCTCTCCCTCGCAGCCACCTTTCACTACTTCAGCGTGGCGAAGGACGCGGCCGAGAACCACGTCCTGCGCGAAGAGAACCTGGCCCTGAAGGGTCAGTTGAAGTCGATTCGCGAGCGAATCGACCACATCGGGTCGACGCTCGACCGCGTCGAACGGTTCGACCAGAAGCTGCGGGCGATTACCCTCCTGTCTGATCCACAGCGAAACCTGGCGATGGGGCCGACCGAGTCCGAACCGGGGACGGCGGTGCCCTCGAGCGGCGACAACCAGTTCACCCGGCTCACCACGTCCGAGAACCCCAAGGCCCTCTCTTCCCGGCTCGACAAGCTCTCGGCCGAGGCCACGCGCCAGGAACAGAGCCTCCAGGAACTGCAGGCCTACTTCCAGGACCAGAAGTCGCTGCTCGCCTCGACGCCGTCCACTTGGCCCGTCCGCGGCTGGGTGACGTCGGACTTCGGCCAGCGGCTCGACCCCTACACCGCCGAGCGGGTGATGCACGCCGGGCTCGACATCGCCGGCCCGCACGGCAAGGAAGTGGCCGCTCCGTCGGACGGCACCGTGGTGTTCGCCGGCCTCGAAGGCGGGTACGGCAACGTGCTGGTGGTCGACCACGGCTACGGCATCAAGACGCGCTACGGGCACCTGTCGGCCATCCGGGTGAAGCCGGGCGACCGGGTCAAGCGCGGGCAGATCATCGCCGCCATCGGCAACACCGGGCGCTCGACCGGTCCCCACCTGCACTACGAGGTGCGGGTAAACGGCCTGCAGCAGAACCCGCGCAAGTTCATCCTCGACGAGTAGGCGGTCGCAAGGCCGGCTACTAGGTGGGATAAAGCCGCGCGAGCCCGCTCGAACGGCGCGCCGCCGCCCTTGACGCATCCGAACGGTGGCTGCTACCCACGGCACGTAAGCCTTCGTCAACCGGCCCCCACCCCGGACCTCAGCCACCATGTATGAAATCGTCAACCACCAGACCTTCTCCGACGTCACCTTTCTCTGGGAAGTGCGCGCCCCGGACGTCGCCCGCGCCGCGCTGCCCGGTCACTTCGTGATGCTGCGGCTGCACGAGGGCTCGGAACGCATTCCGCTCACCGTCGCCGACTACGACCGCGAGAAGGGCACCATCACCATGGTGATTCAGGCCCTGGGAAAAACCACCCAAGAGATGATGTCGGGGTACAGGAAGGGCGACTCGTTCCTCGACTTCGTGGGCCCGCTCGGGCTGCCCCAGCATGTCGGCAAGGTGGGCCACGTGGTGCTGGTGGGCGGCGGGTTGGGCGTCGCGCCGGTCTACCCGCAGCTCCGCTCGTTCAAGCAGGCCGGCAACCGCACCACCGGCGTCATCGGCTTCCGCAACAAGGGGCTGGTGTTCTGGGAAGACAAGTTCCGCCAGCACTGCGACGACCTGGTGGTGTGCACCGACGACGGCAGCTACGGCAAGCCCGGCTTCGTCACCGCGGCGCTGAAGGAAATCTGCGAGAAGGACAAGCCCGACCTGGTGGTCGCCATCGGCCCCCTGCCGATGATGAACGCCTGCGTCGAGACCACCCGCCCGTTCGGGGTGAAGACGATGGTGTCCTTGAACGCCATCATGGTCGACGGCACCGGCATGTGCGGTTCGTGCCGCGTCACCGTGGGCAAGGAAGTGAAGTTCGCCTGCGTCGAGGGGCCCGACTTCGACGGCCACCAGGTCGACTTCGGTGAGCTGATGATCCGCCAGAAGCGGTTCAAGGGGGCCGAGGCTCAGGCCAACACCGATTACGCGCACGTGTGCAACCTCGAGAAGCAGCTCTTCGAGGACGAGAAGCGCAACTACAAGAAGCTGAAGGACCTGGCGAAAGAGCAGACCAAGATGCCCGAGCGCGATGCCGCCGAGCGCGCCACCAACTTCAAGGAAGTCAACCTGGGCTACTCGCTGCAGCAGGCGCTGGGCGAGGCCGAGCGCTGCATTCAGTGCATCAAGCCCACCTGCATCGCGGGCTGCCCGGTCAGCATCGACATTCCCCGCTTCATCCGCCACCTGTTGGTGCGCGACTACGAGGGGGCGCGCGACGCCATCTACGAGTCGAACATCTTCCCGTCGGTCTGCGGCCGCGTCTGCCCGCAGGAATCGCAGTGCGAAGCGCAGTGCATCATCGCCAAGAAGATGGAATCGGTCGGCATCGGCCGGCTCGAGCGCTTCGTGGGCGACAACGCCCCCCCGCGCAAGGTGAAGCCGCCCGAGTTCGCGGCGTCCGACCGGCTGGGCAAGGTCGCGATTGTCGGCTCAGGCCCCGCGGGGCTGGCGGCCGCGGCCGACCTGGTTCGCTACGGCGCCGACGTCACCATCTACGAGGCGCTCCACGTGGTGGGCGGCGTGTTGCGCTACGGCATTCCGTCGTTCCGCCTGCCGCGCGAGATCATCGACCGCGAGGTGCAGGGCCTGAAGGACATGGGGGTGAAGATTCAGACCAACAAGGTCATCGGCAAGACGTTCACCGTGCCGCAGCTTCAGGCCGAGATGGGCTACGACGCCGTCTTCCTCGGCGTCGGGGCGGGGGCGCCGGCCTTCCTCGGCATTCCCGGCGAGTTCGCGGGCCAGGTCTACTCGGCCAACGAGTTCCTCACCCGGGTGAACCTGATGGGCGGGGACAAGTTCCCCTTCCAGGACACGCCCATCAACGTGGGCAAGAGCGTGGTCGTGATCGGCGCCGGCAACACCGCGATGGACTGCCTGCGCGTGTCGAAGCGCCTGGGCGCGCCGACCGTGCGGTGCGTGTACCGGCGCAGCGAGGCCGAGGCTCCGGCGCGCGTCGAAGAGCTGCGCCACGCCAAGGAAGAGGGCATCGACTTCTTCTTCCTGCACACACCGGTCGAGATCTTCACCGACAAGGACGGCAACGTCCGCGGCATGAAGGTGCAGAAGATGAAGCTGGGCGAACCCGACGAGAAGGGCCGCCGGAAGCCCGAACCGCTGAACGAGTTCGTCGAGCTCGCCTGCGACACCGTCATCTACGCGCTCGGCACCAAGGCCAACCCCATCATCACCAAGTCCACCCCGGGCCTGAACCTGAACAAGTGGGGCAACATCGTCGCCGACGACGTGGCCCAGGCGACCAGCCTGCCCGGCGTGTTCGCCGGCGGCGACATCGTCACCGGCGGCGCCACCGTCATCCTCGCCATGGGCGCGGGGCGGAACGCGGCCAAGGGCATCGCCACCTACCTGCAGAAGGGCAAGAAGTGGCCGGTCACGAAGGAAGACGTCGACGGCTTCAAGGCGCCGGTCGCCAACGGCGTGAACGGAACGTCCGCTCGGCCGGCCGCGGAAGGCGGCGCCACCTGCCCCAAGTGCCATCGCCCCGTCGAGGGTGACGAAGGCTACGTCTGCTGCGCCTCGGCCTCCCTGTCCTGGCGCTGCTCCGACTGCGGCAAGGTGAGCGAGGGCTTCGCCTTCCCCTACGGCATGTGCCCCGCCTGCGGCGGCAAGCTGGCGGTGCTCGACCCGAGGAAGGTCGAAGAGGCGGCGGCGCTCGAGGCCGTGCGCATGGCCTTCGAGATCGAGCTGGGCGGCCAGGCCTTCTACAAGCGGGCCTGCCTCGAGGCGAAGGACCCGGCGCTCAAGAACCTGTTCGCCAAGTTCGTGGGTATGGAAGAAGAGCACATGGCGACCCTGTCGCGGCGGTACCACGCCGAAGTGCCCGCGCCGTCGAGCGACTTCAAGGTCGAGCGCGCGGCAGTCTACGCCGACATTCCCAACCGCCCCGAAGACCCGGCGAACCTGTTCCGAATCGCCATCGCCTTCGAGCAGCGCGCGGCGAAGTTCTTCACCGACCGCGGCGAGAAGACGCCGGCGGGCTCGGTCGAGCGGCAGCTCTACAAAGAGCTCGCGGCCGAGGAACAGGAGCACGTGGTGCTGCTGCAGACCGAGCTGAAGCGCTGGTCGGCGGGCAAGCCGGGAATGATGTAGCGGGCAGGCGCCGCCGCCCGGGCGCCCTGTTACAGAATGCCCAGAGAAAGGGGTCCCGCGTGGGGCTTCCCTCTACGCCTTCGAGCCGAGGCGCGTTCTGTGGGCATTTTGTAACGGGCGCAGGTCAGCGCGGCTCGGGCCCCAGCGCCACCGAGGCGCCCAGGTACCCGTACGGTCCGGCCGCGAGCGGCTGGCCCATCAGGTAGCCTCGCGTCTTCGCCGCCAGCTTCGCCACCAGGCCGAGGCGCTTCCAGGCGCGCCACTCGAAGTGGACGGCGGCGCCCCCGCCCACCAGCGTCCGGCCGTCGAAGGCGTTCCGGTACTCGTACAGGAGCTCGGGCTGGCGCCAGACGTCGACCTCTCCGCCCAGGGTGAGGCCGTGCCCGACGTCCAGGCCCGCCGCCCGAGCCCCGGCACCGACATAGCTGGCGAGGAAGCTCGACCCGACGCGCAGGTAGGCCGACACCAGAGCCGTGCCGCGCCCCGCGAAGAGGTCGAGGTAGTGCTCGGCGCCGAAGGGGCTCAGGTTGAAGCGGGTGCCCGGGTACAGCCAGGTTTCACCTGAGCCGAAGCGGGGGAGCGTGGCGACGCGCTCACCCCTGTACCCATAGGTGAAGACCAGGTGGTAGACGGAAAGCCAAAGCGTCGGGTCGACCGCGTTCCACGCATAGGCGCGGGTGAGCGCCCTGGCCGTCTCGGCCCGGCTCTCGGGGGTGTAGCGGTTGAAGCGGCGCTGCAGCTCGTCGACGTACTCGTCGGGGTCGCTTTGGCCGCCAGAACCCGGGGGAAACCCGGCCAGCCAGCGGGGCAGGTACGACGCCTTCTCGTTCACGTACCGCAATAGCTCGGAGTAGTGCAGTTGCCCGCCGTTCCGCAGCGCGCGAGCCTCGGTCCAGTAGGCTTCGAAGTAGTTGGCCTCGAGGCCGGCGGCGGTGATGGGCACGTCCGAGTCGAGCAGCCCGGTGCGCACGAAGTAGGTGATGCCCGAGTAGTCGGTTGGCCCGGACAGGAACCGGTAGGTCAGCGGCAACTGGAAAGCGTAGACCGGGCTCTGGCCGAATTCGCGCGCGCGCGCGCCGTGGCCGAACACCTCGTGGGCCAGGGTGTCCTGCAGCTCGACGAGCGGGACGTCCACCAGCGCCGCCTTGGCCAGCCGCCCGACGATGCCGGCCGCCTTCCGGGCCGGAGTCGACTCGTCGAAGCCGAGGCGCTCGGTCAGCACCGCGTCGTAGGCGAACAGCAGCGGCGTCAGGCTGTCGAGGGTGCGCACCCCCGGTTCCATGGAGAAGGCTGGGTCCGCGACCACCATGAGCGTCGCGGTGGACGTCGCAGGCGTCGATGGCTCTGCGAGCGCGGCGCCCGCGACCAGGACGGCAATCGCGGCGCTCCTACTCACAGTTCACCTCACGGCGCACCAGGCCGGAGGTTGTCGCGGCGAAGTAGGCGAAGCGGCCGGGCGAGCCCGGCACCTCGACCAGGGCACCAGGGCCCGCCACCACGCCCAGGCTTCCGAGCCCCGCGTCGTCCGACTGGCCCAACGCGTCGCCCCCCAACGGCACGTCGGGGCCCCGCTTGGCGCCTGCCTCGTCCAGGAACGCGAACCACTCGCCCAGCCCGTCGGTCAGCACCAGTCCGGTGCCGTTCTTCCCTTGCGCGACCGTGAAGATGCCGAGGCCGCTCGAGGCCCGGTGTCTCTCCGCGCGGGCCGGGTTCGTCCAGGCGAACGACTCGACGAAGAGGTCGTCGCCATCGTAAGTCGCGGCGACGAGGCTTCGCTCTGAGAGGTCCCAATCGGCGGCGGTGGCCGGCGCGCCGAGGCCCAGCGGCGGGCCGACGGGGGCCAACTGCTCGTCCCACAGGCGCAGGGTGCTTTCCGACAAGAGGGCCAGCGCGTCGGTGCGGGTGCGCGGCAGGAGCAGGGGAAAGGGGTCTCCAGAGGCGATCGACAACCTTCCCCGCGTCGCGCCCTCGTCGTCGAAGGACAGCACCAGGCCGGAAGGCGGGCTCCCATCGGCGGGCCACGCGGCGACCAGCAGGACGTTGCCGGCGCCCAGCCGCCGCAGCGTCGCGGCCACGTCACAGTCGAAGCAACTGGTGTCGGGCAACTCGACGGTGGTCGTCGTTCCCGAGAGGTCGGTCGCCATGAAGACGAGGGTGGTCCGCAGCTGGACTGACAGGTCCGGGGCGACGCGCGCGCGCAACTGCTTCACCGCCGCGCCGACGCCCGCCGCCGTCTGGACGAAGAGTCGGCCCGGCAAAGTCCCCGGGGCTCCTTCCCACGCCCCCGGTACGGTTACCGAGGCCCTGTCCAGGACGGCGCCGTCGGACGCGAAGAGCGCGCTCTCGGCCACGGGGCCGGCTGAGACGAGTCCGCCGTCCGGCGTCCGTTCGACGGGTCGCCACCACCGCGCCAGCACCTTTCCGCCCGGCTGGGGCTCGAGCGCCGTGCTCAGCATCGCGCGGTCCAGCCCGGGCTCGCTCGCGGGCAGCACCGTCGTCCCGGGCGACGCGCGGCAGGCGGGCTCGTACGGCGTGCACCCGGCACCGGCGCCCGAGGCCGCCGCGAGCGCCAGCCAGGCCAGCCAGGTCGGCAGATGTCGGGTCGGCACGAAACGCCCCTCGCTTCAAAGCCGGCAGCATAGCTTCGCTGGCGGACCGCCCGCATCTTTGGGAGAGTCCTTCACCGCATGGCCACGGAGAATCGACGGAAGTCGCGGCGGGCTGCAGCCAAGGGCATCGCGGCCCACTTGAAGACCGACAAGGGGCTGGCCCCCTGCGTCGTCGAGAACATCTCGGCCGGAGGAATCTTCATCCGCACCGCCCGGCTGATCGCGGTCGGCACCGAGGTGTCGCTCAGCCTGGTGCGCGCGGGCATGCGCAAGCCGCTCAGCATCACCGGGCGTATCGTGTCGTCGGTCCCGGCCAAGCCCTCGGGCGGTCGGGTCAGCCCGCCGGGCATGAGCATCGCGTTCGACCCGCTGCGCGGCGAGGCGTCAGAGCCCCTCGGGAGGTTGCTGCGCGACCTCGGCCTCGACACGTCGGAAGCGCCGACCCAGGTGTCGCTGCCGGCGCAGCAGGTCGAAGAATTGGCCGAGCCGGGGTCCGAGGTGGCCAAGCTTCAGGTGCAGATTCGCGGCGTGATGATGGAATTGTCCGACGCCCACGACCAGCTCGACTCCAAAGAGCGCGAGATCGCCCACCTGAAGGCCGAGGTCGAGAAGCTGCGGGCGCAGCTCCGGGACCGCGACGGGCGAACCCAGAAGACCAAAGCGACGGATCACGGGCGCTGATCGCCCCGCGCTCACGTAGTCGCGCCGGGTGCGCGCGGCTGTGCTACGAACTGGCCTTCCCCCTTCCACAAGGAGAAGCCCTTGTCCGTCACTTCCATTCGCGCCGCCACCCGGAAAGCCCTCGCCGACGACAAGATCTCGTACAGCGAAGCCAGCGACATCGTGAAGATCGCCAAGCGCACCAAGGGCATCGACGCCGCCGAGCGCGCCGAGCTGGCAAAGCTGGCCAAGTCCCCGAAGCTGGACTCCGGCGCCCAGAGCGTATTCGAGAGCGCCGTCATCCGGTCCACTCCCGGCACGATTGCCCCCCAGGCCACCCGCGACACCGTCCGCCGCCTGGTCGAGTCGAAGGGCCCCGATGTGTTCTCCGGCCTCCAGGGGCTGACGAACAGCGAGCTGCCGAAGGCAGTGCAGGACTCGCTCGAGCGGTTCTCCGGTGTCCTCGACATGCAGGACGGAACTTCAATCCCGACG
>JAHFDQ010000115.1 GCA_023248915.1 Archangiaceae bacterium
ACGGCCTCGAGGCCCGCGAGACGGCCTGGCTGGGGTACGCGGCGCTGCGCTACCCGAAGTGGATTCTGGGCGACGCCGACCTCACCCCGCAGGGGTTGATCGCGCTGGCGGCGGACGCCCCCGTCGACCCGAAGGCGGCGCGAATTCCGGTGCCCGCCAGCATGGCGCTCCACGACGGCCGCCCCCTCTGGGCAGTGCTGTCGGGCCGAGACCCCTACTCGGTCGAAGGCGAGTGCAACGCCGACGACGAGCTGCGGCTCGGCCTCTTCGCGGTGAGGGGCAAGCAGGCGGACCGGGTGCTCGAGTGGCCGGCCGCCACGTGCGCGCTCGGCCGAGCCGTGTCGTTCTCGTTCAACGAGGACGGCGCCCTCACCCTCGGTTACTCGAACGGTTCGACCACCACCTTCGCGTGGAGCGGCGACCACTTCGAGCGCACCGAGCTCGGGCAGAGGTAGCGAAGGATGACGCGGCGCGCGGCGGCCCGGAAGAGCCTGTACATGATGACCCTCGGCTGCCCGAAGAACCGGGTCGATTCCGAGGTGATGCTCGGCACCCTCGCCCGCCGCGGGTACGAGCTGGTGCACGAAGCCGCCGAAGCCGAAGTCATCGTCGTGAACACCTGCGCCTTCATCGGGCCAGCCAAGCAAGAATCGGTCGACACCATTCTCGAGCTGGCCGAGAACAAGCGCACCGGGCGGTGCCGCACGCTGGTGGTGACCGGCTGCCTGCCCCAGCGCTACGCGCCCGAGCTGTCGCTCCAGATGCCCGAGGTGGACCACTTTCTCGGCACCTCGGCCTATGCGCAAATCGCCGACCTGCTCGCCGCCGAGGCCGCGCCCCGGGAAGTGGTGCCCGACCCCGACTACGTGCACTCGGCCTCGACGCCGAAAATCAACTCGCTGCCCGGGTACACCGCGTACCTGAAAGTCTCGGAAGGTTGCGACAACGCCTGCGCCTTCTGCATCATCCCCAAGCTGCGCGGCGCCCAGCGCTCGCGCCCCATCGACGACATCGTCGCCGAAGCCGCCACCCTGGCCGACCAGGGCGTCGCCGAGCTGAACCTGGTGGCCCAAGACCTGACCGCGTACGGCAACGACTTGCCGGGCCGGCCGCGGCTGCACCAACTGCTCCGTGCCCTCTGTCAGGTCGACGTGCGGTGGATTCGCCTGCACTACGCCTACCCGCGCGTCTTCCCGGACGAGCTCATCGAGGTGATGGCGACCGAGCCCCGAATCGCCAAGTACCTCGACATGCCGCTGCAGCACGCGTCGGACAAGCTGCTCTTGTCGATGCAGCGCGGCCGCGACTCGAAGTTCCTCAGGGCGCTCCTCGCGAAGCTGCGGGCCCGGGTACCGGGCCTCACCCTGCGCACCTCGCTCATCGTCGGGCTGCCGGGAGAGACCGAAGACGACTTCGAACAGCTCGAGGACTTCGTCAAGGAGCAGCGCTTCGAACGCATGGGTTGCTTCCAGTACTCGGACGAGGAAGGCACCGCCGCCTTCGACCTGCCGGGCAAGGTGCCGAAGCGAACCATTGAGCGCCGCTGGCGCGAGGTGATGGCGGTGCAGAAGCGCATCAGCCGGGAACAGGCCGCGGCGCAGGTGGGCAAGCGCCTCACCGTGCTGGTCGAGGGCGCGAGCGTCGAAACCGAGCACCTGCTGGTGGGGCGCCACCAGGGCCAGGCGCCCGAAATCGACGGGCAGGTCTACGTGAACGACGGGCTCGCCTACCCGGGCGAGTTCGTCACGGTCGAGGTGACCGACGCGCACGACTACGACCTGGTCGGCCGCGTGGCCGAACGCGTCGCCCCTGCGAGCCGGGCCCTCAAGGCCCGCGCGAAGCCGCCGACGTCCGTCCGCGGGGGCGAAAAGTCGGTGTCGCTCCCGGCCTGGCTCGCGCCCCGCTGAGCCGCGCCTTCGCGCCGGCATCGCCCGCTTCGTGCTGCCACCCCGCCGCCGGCTCACTCCTTCCCTCGAGCTGCGCGCGAAAGCGCCCGGCGCCGCCACGCGCAGCGGGCAACCCCTGAACGGCGTGGGCGCTAGGGCACTGCCAGCGGCGCGGAGAAGGCGCTGGTGCGCGCCGACGCGTCCGTCAGCGTGGCGGTGACGTTCCGGCCACCCGGCACCGAAACCACCAGGTCGAAGGCGCCCGCCGCGGTGCACGTCGCGGTGCCGAGAAAACTCGTTCCCTGGTCTCCTGAATCGGAGAACACCTCGACCTCGCCGGCCACCGGGCAGGTGCCCTGCACCCGGGACGCGTCGGCGAGGGTGAGCGCGGGCGCATCGACCGGCGCCGCACCCAGGAAGACGATGCCGGCCCCGTTGCGGGAGATGGAATTCCGGGTGATGCGCACCTGCGCTCCGTCGCCCACCCGCAGCGCCGACTGCGTCCCCTGGATGACGTTGCCGGGCCCCACGTCGAAGCTGCCCATCGCCAGGGTGAATCCGCTGGCCAGCCTCTCCACCGGGGCGCCCAGCCGGTCCACCCCAATGAGGTTGTTGGTGAGGGTGGCGACCGTCGCGACCGACGTCGAGCGCACCGGTTCGGCGGTCGTCTCTCCGAAGAGATTGCCGTCCAGCGTTGCCTCGCCCTGCAGCTCGACGCCGACGATGAGCCCCAGGTCGGCGAAGGTGACGGGGTCCACCCCCATCTCGTTGCCGATGATTCGCACGCCTGTGGCGCCGTTCAGCACCCGGATGCCGATGGGGTCCGTGAAGACGTTTCCGGGGCCGATGACCGCGCCCCCGTACGCCTCCACCGCCGACGGGCGCAGCGTGTTGTAGGCGCGCTCGCCGTCGTTGCCCAGCCGGCAGCCGGCCACCTGGGCGTCCGACACCTGGAGCGCCATCGGCAGGTGCTTCAGCGTCAGCCCCACCTGGACAGAGCCCCTCGTCAGCCACCAGAAGCACCCCGCCCGGCAAGCAACACCTTCCGGCGTCCAGTCCAGGACGACACCGCTGCCCCGGCCGTCCAGACACACGGGGCCCACGTCGGGAGGAAGCTCGTCGGTCCCCGCCAGGAGGATGGTGACGGGCGAGTCCGGGGGAAAGACGGTGGAGTCGAAGGTGATGGTGTCCGGGCCGAGGCGGTTGGCCGCAATCCACATCGCCTGGGGAAACGACAGCTCGGGGCCGGCCAGCGCCGGGTCGTCGAGGGTGCGCCCTCCGGTGAGCGCGGTAGACGCGGTGTTCACCACCAGCACGGGCGCCGCCGGGCAGTCGGGCAACGACAGCTTCGCCACGTAGCTGCTCCAGGCCGGCCAGGCCACTCCGGCGTCGGCGGCACCCGAATCGGCCTCTCCGGGGAACAACTCCACCTGGCGGGCGCACCCGGACGAAAGCTGGAGCGCGAGCAAGGGCAGCGCCCACTTCACCGCCCGGGCCCCCCCAGTGCCTTCTGCAAGCGCCTCACGTCCTCAGAGAAGCTGCCGCGCGGGTAGGTGGACTGGTACTGCCGCAGAAGCTGCAACCCCCGCGCGCGCCCGGCGTGGTCCACCGCCAGCGAGGCCGCGGCGAAGAGCGCCTCCTCGGCCTGCGGCGTGCCGGGGAACTTGCGCGTCACCGCCAGGTACGCGTCGATGGCCGCGCCGTGGCGCCCCTCGGCCAGCGTCGCCTCGGCTTCGACGACGGCCAGCTCTGCCAGGTCGGCCCCCGGGCCGGCGCCCCGGGCCCGGGCGATGAGGGCCCGCGCTTCCTTCAGCTGGCCCGCTTGGATTCGATTGCGGATGTACTCGATGCCGGCCGCGTCGGCGGGCGGCGGGCGGTGGCGCGGAGCCACTGGCCGGGACGCCGTCTTCTCCGGCGCCGCCTGTTCCTCGACCTGGCCCGGGGCCGAGCTGCCGGGGCTTGCCGCGACCTCGGGCGGCACCCGCAACCTCTCGCCCGCCATCAGCCTACGGACGGTCCCGTCCGCGGCCGACCGCACCTCGACGATGCCGTGCTCGACCGACACCTCGGTGACCGGCCCGGCCCCGGTGAGGGCGCGAGAAACCATGAAGCGGGTGCCCACCACCGTCACCCGCGCCTCTGCCGTCTCCACCACGAAGGGGCTGTCCTTGGGCCGGGGCCGGACGGAGAACGTCAGCCGGCCCGACTCCAGTCCGAAGCTGGAACCCACCGCCACGCTGGCGCTGAAGCGACTGCCTTCGACGGCCTCGACCTCGCTGCCGTCCGCCAGCTTCAGCTTCGCCTCGGCGCCAGCCGGCACCTCCAGCAGCCCCTCGCGCGTGAGGGTGGCGCCGGACTCGAACGAAGCGCCGCCCTCGCCCAAGTGCCCCGACTCGAGCACCGCCCAGCCCGGCGAGGAAGTGGGGTCCGGGACGCGGAGGGCGATGAATGCCACCAGCGCAGCCGCCGCGGTCGCCAGAGCCCCGCCCGCGAAGGCAGTCCAGCCCCGGAAGCGAGGGGCCGTCCGGGCGGGCTGGGAACGCGCGGCCCGGAGTGCCGCGGCAATCTGCCGCCTCCTGCCGTCCTCCGACTGGGCGGGCGGCTCGGCCCCGCAAAGCGCGTCGGCCGCCTTCCGGTAGCCGGCCAGCGCCTGCCGGCACGACTCGCAAGAGGCCAGGTGCTCGTCCAGCCCCGGGCGCGGGCTGCCGTCGCCGAAGACCAGGTCGGCCAACGCCTGCGCCGGCACCTGGCAGGTCCGCGGGCTCATGCGCCCTCCGCCTGGGGGGCCGTGGCGGCCAGAGCGCGGGTGAAGGCCTTGCGCGCGTAGTACAGGCGCAGCCGCGTGGTGGAAGTGGCGCTGCCGGTCATCTGGGCAATCTCTTCCACCGAGTGGCCCAGCGTCTTCAGCACGAAGGCGGTCCGGTGGTTGACCGAGAGCCGGTCCAGCGCCGACCGGCAGCGGCGCAGCTCTTCGCGCGCCTCGGCCTCGCCCTGGAGGTCGCTTGACGCCGGGCGATTCTGCAGCGCGCGTTCGGCCGGCTCTCCGTCCAATTCGACCGAACGGGTGCGGCGCTGGCGCAGGTAGTCCCGCGAAACGTTCACGCAGATTCCGCCCACCCAGGTGGAGAGTGCGGACTCGCGGCGCCAGCGGGGCAGCCCGGTGACGATGCGCATGAGGACCGTCTGCTGGAGGTCCTCCAGGTCGTCCACCCGCCCAATCAGCTTGTAGAGCATCCGTCGCACGAAAGTACTCGTCCCTTCCAGCACTGCTTCCTGCGCCGCCCGGTCCCCGGCCGCCGCCTTCTCCACGACTTCCGCCGGCACCTGCTCCGGGGCAAGGACCACCTGGCCGGGTAAGTCGCGTGTGGAGCTCATATGACTAAAAGAGGGCTTGCAGGCGCAGCTCGGCGCCGGGCTGAACCCGGCCGGAGGAATAGACCACGGTGTCGCGGACCAGAATCTTCAGGCTTGTCGGGTAGATGTCCAGCGTGGGTGCAAGTCTCACCTCCACCCGTTCGCCCAGGGGCAGCGCGGCCCACAACGCCACCGCCGCCACGGGGAGGAGTTGCTCCTCGGTCCGGAGCTCGTCCTCTTCCAGCCAGCGGGCGTCCGTCTTCAGGGCCAGGAGCCCGGCCTGGACGCTGGCCCCCAGCGAGGTTCCCGCCCACCCTCGCGCCAGCCGGACCCGCAGCGACGCGGCTACGCGCGTCACCGACGTCTCGCCCGAACCCACCGCGGTGAGCCGCACCTCGGGCAGCGTCCGTTGCACGTCCACGCCCGCGGCCCAGCGGCCCTTTTCCAGGTGCAGGGCACCGCCGAACGAGCCCACCGCGAAGAAGGTCCCGGGCGGCACCCGGGCGCCCGCGGCCAATTCCAGCGTGACGCGGGCGCGCTCTGCGGGCTCGGGCGCGGGCGCCTCCAGCGCGGGGGCCTCGCTGGCGCGGGGCGCGGGCGGCACCGGCTCGGCGGCCGACCGGAGGGCGCTGCGCAGCTTCAACCCCACCAGGCGGTAGAACGCCGCGCTGGGCGCCCTCGGGTACTCGACCGCGAACGAGGCGGTCCGCACTCCCAGGCTGGCCGGTTCAGCGATGTGCACCGACAAGAGGGGGCTGAACTCCAGGCCCGACCAGCGGAACCACACCGCGAAGCGAGCTCCGCGTTGCTCGGCGACCTCGGTGGCCTGGGCAAACTGTCCGGCGCCGTCCTCGGGTTGGGCGGCCACCTCGGCCACCGGGTGCGGGACGTCGCCCAGGTAGACGTCCACCGCGCGCAGGAGCGCGGGCAGGTCAACCCCCCGCGGCGGCTGCCGGGGCACCACCACCACCACCGTGCCCTCGAACGGCCGGTCCAGGCTGCCGGGACGGGCTGCCGCGGGCGCGCCCAGCAGAACGACGGCGGCGAGCGCCAGCGAGTTGCCGGCGCCCGCCGCCCACCGCTGGAGGTGACTCGCCACCGCCTTCGACACCCGGCCACTCTAGCCGAAGGACGGGCCTGGTCAGGCCCGCCGACGGCGAGCCAGCCCCAGCACCACGAGGGCCAGCCCCGCCGCCGACGCGCCGCCCGGCACCGCGGCGCAGCTTCCAGCCGCGCCCTCGCCCACCTGCAGCTTCAGGCCCGAAGTCGAGTCGCGCGCTTCGGGGTAGGCCCGGTCCGGAAACACCAGGTGGCCGGTCACCTGCAGCTCGTAGTCGCCGTCCACGTCCGCGGTGAAGGACGGCACGTTGCCGTCGACGTAGGCGTACTCCCAGTGGCGGCTCAGGGTGACCGCGCCGAGCGGCCTCTCCACCGGAGCCTCGGAGCCGCTCGGGCGGCGCGCCACCGTCCACTTGTATTCGATGGCCGCGCCGTTCCGGTTGGCGAACAGCGGCAGCCGCACCTTGTCGCCGCGCTTGAGCGTCATGGAACCGCCGCCGTGCACCTTGAACGGGCCCTTGGGGTCCAGGCAGTCCGTCTTGTTGTCCGGGTCAACCACCACGCAGTAGAAGCTGTCGCACGCGTCGCCCGCCCCGTCGCCGTCGTCGTCGCGCTGGTCGCGGTTGGCGACCGCCGGGCAGTTGTCGGTCGCGTTCGGAATGCCGTCGTCGTCGACGTCGACGTCGCAGGCGTCGCCGATGCCGTCGGCGTCGGTGTCCTTCTGGCCGGGGTTGGGGACGCCGGGGCAGTTGTCGTAGCTGTCGCCCACGTGGTCGCCGTCCGTGTCCACGTTGCACAGGGCGAGGTTGATTCCGGCCAGGGTCTGGCTGGGGTTGGCCACCAGCGGGCAGTCGTCTTGGCCGTCCAGCACGCCGTCGTCGTCGTCGTCGGAGTCGCACACGTCGCCGACGCCGTCGCCGTCGTTGTCCTTCTGGTTGGCGTTGGGCACGCCAGGGCAGTCGTCGGAAAAGTCCGCCGCCCCGTCGCCGTCCCGGTCGAGGTCACAGGCGTCGCCCAGGCCGTCGCCGTCGGTGTCCAACTGGGAGAAGTTGGGGACGCCGGCGCAGTCGTCGCAGGCGTCGCCGATGCCGTCACCGTCGCCGTCCAGTTGGTCGCGGTTGGACGCGAACGGGCAGTTGTCCCTGTCGTCCGCCTTGCCGTCGCCGTCGGCGTCGTCGGTGTAGGCCAGCGTCTTGCCGTCGTCGGTGTAGGCCACCCAAACCGAGCAGCCGCAGCCGCCGGTGCAATTGCCGTCGGTGCACTGCCCGCCCCCGCCGCCTCCCTCTTCCTTGGGAGAGCCGCAGTCTCGGCCCAGGCACTCGGGGTTGGTGCCGTTGCCCATTTGCGCCAGGGCGGGGACGGCGTACAGCGAGGCGGCGGCGAGGAGAACTTTCAGGAGCGGGCGGCGGGTGAAAGACATGGGGGCGGTCTCCTTCGGCGAGTGGGCTTGCTGGAAACCTTGGTCGCCGGCCCCGCGCGAACGGCTAAACGGACCCGGCGCCAATTCCCAGCGTGAGCGCGCATGACAGGCTGCCTCCGCTTGCGGCACGATGGCGGCCCGTGTTGCTGCGAACCTTTCTCTCGGTGGCCCTTTGCCTTAGCTGCGCCCGCGCCGAGGCGGCGGTGGCGGTGGTGCGAAGCGTGGCCGCCAACGTCAACGCCGGGGACCAGCCCACCGTCGTCTTCAACCTCACGCCCGCTCCGGGCAACCTGCTGGTCGCCTTCGTCGGTTACGTCACCACCCAGACGGCGACGCCGCCGGACAGCAACTGGGTTCTGGTCGAGAGCGCGGACTCGGACCCATACAGGACGGCCCGCCTGGGCATCTGGTACTACAACGTCCCGGCGTCGCCTCCCAGCACGTACACCTTCACTTTCTCCACCAGCAGCCTGGAGAGCGGCGTGGTGTTCGAAGTGTCCGGGCACGACGCCGCCATGCCCATCGACCAGCCGGGGCTGGGCACCGGCCTCACCCCGGGCATCTCCACCACCATCGGCACGAGCTCAGTGGTTCCGACGGTGGTCGGCGACCTGGTGCTCGCCGGCGCGAGCACCGACGGCAACGAAACGCTGGTGGGCGTGTCGGCCGGCTGGACGGCGGACAAGCAGAATGTGCCGAGCGGGAATCCGTTTCACAAGACCTTCACCGCGCTCAGAAACACCAACGCCTCCGACACCTTCACCGCCATTTCCAACACCTTCACCTTCGCCGTGGCGGCGGTGGCGAAGCTCTCCTTCGTCGTTCAGCCGACCAGCGTGGAAGCGGGGACGGGAATCGCCCCGGCCGTGCAGGTCGCGGTGCAGGACGCCTTCGGCAACACGGACTCATCCTCCACGGTCTCCATCACGGTCTCGGTGGCAAGCAACCCCGGGGGCGGTGCGCTGGGCGGCGCAACCGTCGCCGACGCGGTGGGGGGCTAGGCCGCCTTCCCCGGGCTGACTCTGAACCGGGCGGGACCGGGCTACACGCTCGAGGCCAGGTCCACCGGCCTGCCGGGGGAGACGAGCGCGGCCTTCGACGTCCTCGCCGGCGCTGCGGCGAAGCTGGCCTTCGTGCGGCAACCACAGAGCGCCGTCGCCGGCGCTCCGCTCCCGGTCAGCGTCGAAGTGGAGGACGCGCTCGGAAACCGGGTCGCGTCGTCCGGGGCCGGCATCGTCCTGGCGCTCGGCGACAACCCTGGCACGGGAACGCTGCGCGGCGTCACCTCGCTGACGACAACCGGAGGCCTGGCGGCGTTCGGCGGGCTTTCCGTCGACCGACCCGGGACCGGCTACACCCTCACTGCCTCGTCCACCGGCCTCGCCGGCGCCGTCAGCGCACCGTTCGACGTCGCCACCGGAGACAGGGCCCGCTTCGCGGTGGGCTGCGACTGCGGGTCGGCAGGAGGCACAGCCGGTTGCTGGCCCTGGGCCCTGGCCGGCCTGCTGGCGCTGGCTCGGCGGCGAAATGGCCTCAGTCCGCGTTCGTGACACGTAGGCACCCTGGCGACCCACAGTGCCAGGCGCCCTACACCCGGACCGAAAGGCGGGCCCTTTGCTTGAGGCCCGGCCCGAATGGACCCGATAATCGTCTTGGCCGGCCTCTCGAAGGACGACACCCATGAGACCCGATGACGTGAAGCGAGGGCCCCTACGGGTGGGGACCGGCCGAGCTGCCCTGGAGCTGTGGCTGTGCGCGGGCGCGGCACTGTCCCTGTGCGCGTGCGGCAAGACGACGTTCAGCGTCGAGGCGAAGGACGGTTTCGACGCCGGTCTCTCTTGCGCCGGGGGCACCGCGGAGTGCGGCGCGCGGTGCGTCGACCTCCAGGGCGACCCTGCCCACTGCGGCGCGTGTGACTTCGGCTGTGACGCGGGAGAGGTCTGCTCGCTCGGCGCCTGCGGGTTGAACTGCGCCGGAGGCACCGCGCGGTGCGGCGACCGGTGCGTCGACCTGCAGAGCGACCCTTCCCACTGCGGCGACTGCACCGCGCTCTGCGACGCCGGCAGTGTCTGCTCGGCGGGCGCCTGCGGCCTCGCTTGCAACGGCGGCTCCACCCGGTGCGGCGACCGCTGTGTCGACGTCGTCGGCGATTCTGCCCACTGCGGTTCCTGCGATGTGGCCTGCGATGCCGGCACCTTCTGCTCGTCAGGAGCGTGCGGCCTGGTCTGCACCGGCGGAACCTTCCTGTGCGGCGCGCGCTGCGTCGACGAGCAGACCGACCCGGCGCACTGCGGCGGGTGCGAGGTCGCCTGCGACGGCGGCACCGTCTGCTCGTCGGGCGCTTGCGGCCTTTCGTGTTCGGGCGGCACCAGCCAGTGCGCAGGCCGGTGCGTCGATGAACAGACCGACCCCAGCCACTGCGGCGCCTGCGCCACCGTGTGCGCCGCGGGTGAGGTCTGCTCGGCGGGCGCTTGCGCGCTTGCGTGCGCGGGCGGGGCCTCCAAGTGCGGAACGAGGTGCGTCGACGAGCAGACCGACCCGGCGAACTGTGGCGGGTGCGGAGCCGCCTGCGGCCCGGGCGACGTCTGCTCGAGCGGCGCCTGCGGCCTGTCGTGCGCCGGAGGGACGACGGTCTGCGGCAACAAGTGCGTGGACACCCAGCTCGATCCGGTGCACTGCGGCGGCTGCAACTCGGGTTGCGACGCGGGCCAGGTCTGCGCTGCGGGCGCCTGCGGCGTTGCCTGCGCCGGGGGTACCACCCTGTGCGGGGCGACGTGCGTGGACACCCAGGTCGACCCCGCCCACTGCGGTAGCTGCGCCAACACCTGCAGCGCGGGCAAGCTCTGCTCGAGCGGCGGGTGCAACCTTTCCTGCGCGGGCGGGTCAGTGCTGTGCGGAACGACGTGTGTCGACACCCAGCTCGACCCGACGCACTGCGGAAGCTGCGCCAACTCCTGCGACGCGGGTCTGACCTGCTCGGGCGGTGCCTGCGAGCTGAAGTGCAGCGGCGGCACCACTGCCTGCGGGGCCGTCTGCGTCGACCTCCACGTCGACCCGTCGCACTGCGGCGACTGCACTCTCGCTTGCGGCCTGGGGCAGTTCTGCAACTCGGGCACCTGCGAGTGCGTCGTGGGCGAGCTCTGCAACGCGGCCTGCGTCAACACCCAGGTCAGCAGCACCAACTGTGGCCAGTGCGGCGTCGCCTGCGCCTTCGACGAGACCTGCGTCGCGGGCGGGTGCGTCGTCCGGGGCTGGGACCCTGTCGGGGCGGCGGTCGACCCGAGCCCTTCCCCCGCGGAGTACGGCCACGCGCTCGGCAGCGACGGGGTGACGCCCTGGGTCGCCTGGGCCGCCGAGGAAGCGCCGGCCGGCAGCATCTACGTGCATCAATTCGCCGCAGGCCAGTGGAACCAGGTGGGCGGCAAGCTGTCGGGCGTCGCCACGGGCGCGCGGGCCCAGGTCGACATTCAGTTCAACGGCGGCACTCCCAACGTCCTCTTCTTCGATTCCGCCCCCCAGCCGCAGCACGTGATGAAGTACGAGGCCGGAGCCTGGACCGAGGTAGGTGCCCCCGGCTACTTGCCCCGGTGCTCCGTGCTGTATTCGGCGGCGCTCGCCTTGGAAGGCCCGGCGCCCTACGCCGTCTACCTCGGCATGGGCGGGTGCGGCGTTGGCGTCGGTTACTCGAACCTGCAGGGGTTGTCGTGGTTGGATTGGCCGCTGCCGCCCAGTCCGTGGCCCGGCCTGTTGACGAGCGCGGGCAGCGGAAACGCGGACGTCGCGTGGGACGGCGCTCGGGCGCTCGTCGCGCTCAACGAAAGCGGCATCAACGTGGTTCGGTTCTGGCAGCCCGGCCCGCCCGGGGCATGGGTCAACCTGGGAGGGGCCTTGAACGTTGGGGGGCCGACCGGCGCGGCCACGACGTCCGCCCAGTACCGATCCATCGCCACCGCCACGGACGGAACGCCCTACGTCGCCTGGGCCGAACCGTCGCCCGGGAACGGGCCGCCGGTCGTCTACGTCAAGCGATATCGGTTGGCGACCGGCTGGACGCTCTTGGGCGGCGGCAAGGTGAGCGGGTCAGGTTCGGCAGACTACCCTTCCATCGCCGTCGTCGGGGGGACCCCGACGGTCACCTACGTCGAGCGGAACGGAGCCTCGGTCGACGAGATCTTCGTCCGCCGCTGGGACGGCACGGCCTGGCAGCGCGTCGGCAAGCCCTTGAACGTGGTGCCCGGAGAGTCCGCTTCATTCCCGTACCTCGTCGGCATCGGCGCCGTTCCCTACGTCGCGTTCCGCGAGCCGGCGTTTGGCATGGGCCGCGTCTACGTCCGGCGCTTCCCGTGACGTAGTTGACGCCGGGCGCGCCGTCCGGCGCGGAGCCCTTACTCGTGGAACCGGCCAGCGTCGGGCTTGACCGCGGGTGCCTTCGCGGCGTCAGGAGTCGCCGATGCGTCCGGAGCGGCCGGGGATTTTATGCCGGCGGCCGGCGGCTGGGTCAGGTCCACCACCTGAGTCCCGGGGGGAGGCGTCAGCTTGAAGTGCTCGGCCCCAACGCCGGTGTTCGTCTTCACGTCGAGGAAGGTGATGGCGTTCTCGCTGCCGTCGGGGTCGACCACCGTCGACCGCACCACCTGGGCCGTCTTCGGGTCGACTTCCAGGCGAATGCGCTGAAACCGCGGGTCGGCCAGCTTGGGCGTCAGCTCGAGCAGGGCGCCCAGGCACTTGTCGCAGGGCGGCGCGGCGATGGCGAACTCGTCGGCCAGCTTGCCCTGGCCCCAGAGGAACGTGACCGACGCCGAGAGCTGGTTGGTGCCGATGCTGGCCTTGGTCAGCGTCATCGCCTCGGGGTCGAGCGCGTAGACCTTGTCACCGGCGAGCACGAACGTCTTGGGCGAGGGTTTCTCGTACTCCCAGCGCATCAGCCCGGGCTTCTTGAAGGTCACCTGCCCGCTCGACTTCTGCACCCGCTTGAACGCCTTGTAGGTGTACTCCTGCCGGAAGCTGGCCTGGAAGTCGGCGCTCTTCTCGTAGAAGGCCTGCACCCGGTCGACCAGCGCCTTCACCTCGGGCGCCATCGGGGAAGGAACCTGGGCGGGCGGGCGCGAATTCCCCGCGTCGGGCGCCGCAACCGGCGCCGCCGACAGCCACGCCA
>JAHFDQ010000004.1 GCA_023248915.1 Archangiaceae bacterium
ACCCCGGACCGCAGGGACTCAAGGGCGACAAAGGCGACCCCGGACCGCAGGGGCTCAAGGGGGACAAGGGCGACCAGGGTGAGCAGGGGCTCCGGGGCGAAACGGGCCTGACCGGGCCTCAGGGAACGCCGGGCGCGAGCTGCTGGATGCGCGACACCACCTACTTCAGCTGGGGCGAGTGTCCCGCGGGCACGAGCTTCCGCGGTGGCCTCGCGCTCCGCGGTGTCGTGTCGTTCGCCTCGGTCGAGCACAACTTCTGGCACGTCCCCGACTACGTCTTCTGGTGCTGCCCGTAGTCTCTACCTGCCTCCCGGCTGCTGCTGAGGTCCTCGCCTTAGGTGGCGACCGAGCGGACACGGGGTCCGCTCCCGGCTTCCTGCGACGTGCGCGATGCGGTATGGGTCGCTCCATGCCCATGCTCGCGTGCACCCACCACGTCGCCTGGATCAAGCCGGTCGCCGGCGGCAAACACCAGTGCACCTACTGCAAGGCGGCGGTGGCGAAGAAAGAGATCTACCCGAAGTTCGAAGACCTGGGCCCCACCTTCCAGGCTCAGTGGGACGCGCACGAGAAGACCGGCCCGGCGCCGGCTCCGAAGGCCGACGCGCCCGCAGCCGCTCACTGAATTAGACGAGTCCCAGAGCCCAGCGCGCGGCTACGCCGCGACCTGCACGATGCACTCATCGACCGGGCAGACGGACTTGCACTTCTGGTCCCCGCCCTCTTTCTTGCACTCGTCGCACTTCGCCGTGTCGATGACGAAGTAGTCGTCGCCCCGGGTGATTGCCTGGTTCGAGCACTCCGTCTCGCACGCGCCGCAGTTGATGCAGTCCTCGGTGATTCGGTTCGCCATGATGTCCTCGCAGAGCCGATTGATGCCCGAAGGCTCGGCGAGAATACCTCCGGGTCGCGGCTGTTTCTACGCCAGCGCGGCGATGGCGGAAAAGCCTTCGAGCTCGACGCGCGGCGCGAGGTAGCCGCTCTGTACCGGTTCGTCGCGCAAGAGGTCGGTCGACAGGTACTTCTTGTTGCTGTCGGGCAGCACCGTCACCACGGTGGCGTCGCCCCCCAGCTCTTCGACCAACTGCACCGCGCCGAGGAAGTTCGCCCCCGACGAGATGCCCAACCCCAGCCCGAGCCGACTTCCCAGCGCCTGGGCCATCAGAATCGCGTCGCCGTCCCAGACGTCGACCACCCGGTCGAGCTGGTCGAGCTTGACGATGGTGGGGATGAATTCGTCCGAGACGCCCTGAATGCGGTGGCGCCCCACCTTGTGGCCGGTGCGCAACGTCGGCGAGTTCGCCGGTTCCAGCGGGTGCACCCGCACCTTGCGCTTCTTGCGTAGGTACCGCCCCACCCCCATCACCGTGCCCCCCGTGCCCACGCCCGCGACAAAGGCGTCGGCGGCGCGCCCCACCCGCGCGAGCTGCTGTTCGATTTCCGGCCCGGTGGTGGCCTCGTGCGCCTCGACGTTGCCCAGGCACTCGAACTGGCGCGGCAAGAAGACGTTGCCCTGCTTCTCGGCCCAGTCCTCGGCCAATTGAATGCTGCCCAAGAAGCCACCCTGCTCTCGCGTAACCGGCACCACCTCGGCCCCCAGCGCCCGGATGAGCTGAGACCGTTCCTGGCTCATCCAGTCGGGCATGTAGATGCGTACCGGGTGGCCGAGCGCGCGCCCGATTGCCGAGAACGAGATGCCGGTGTTTCCCGATGACGCCTCGACGATGGTGGCGCCGGGCTTCAGGTCGCCGGCCTGGTAGGCGCAGGCGAGAATCCACGCCGCCATCCGGTCCTTCACGCTGCCAGTCAGGTTGAGCGCCTCGTACTTGGCGAACAGGCGGCGCGGCTTGCCGTCGAACCGGTAGCGCAGCTCGAGCAGCGGGGTGCGCCCGACCAGCGCCATCAGCTCGTCCACCGCCGGGTGGCCGGTGCGTCCGCCCGAAACCTCTGCCCTCATCGTTCCATCCTCGAGCCCGTCCTTACCACCGAATGCCGCGGGCTACCGGCGCGCGCGCACGTACTGTTCGACCAGGTCGAAGGCCCGGTCGAGCACCTCGGGCGGCGGCAGAAACACGACGCGGAAGTGCTGGGTGCCCGGGCGCTGGCCGAAGCCCGAGCCGTGCACGAAGAGGACTCCGGTCCTTCGTACCAGGTCCACCACCCAGGCCTCGTCGTCCACCACGCCGGGAATTTGCAGCCGGGCCATCGCGTAGAAGGCCCCCGCCGGCTCGACGCAGGACAGGCCGGGAATCGAGTTCAGCCGGCGCACCGTCAAGTCCCTGCGCACCCGCAGCCGCTTCATCATCTCGGGGATGTGGTCCTGCGGCCCCTCGAGCGCCGGAGCCACCGCGTACTGCGCCGGCGTCGGGCTGCACAGGCGGGCGTCGGCCAACCGCTGCACCGCCCGGCGAAGCTCGGGGGTCAGTCGGGGGTTGCAGAAAATCATCCACCCGATGCGCCAGCCGCAGGCCAGGTAGGCCTTGGATAGACCGTTGAAGCTGATGACGGGCACGTCGGTGGCGAGCGACCCCAGTGACACGTGGGGCTTGTCGTAGGTCAGCCGGTCGTAGATTTCGTCCGACAGCACCACCAGCTTCTTCCGGCGCGCGATGTCGAGCAGGCCCGACAGCACGTCCTTGTCGTACCAGCCGCCGGTGGGGTTGTTCGGGCTGCCCACGACGATGGCCCGGGTGTCCGGCCCCACTTTCGCTTCGATTTCGGCCAGGTCGAGCGACCAGCCGCGCGCTTCGTCGAGGTAGTACGGAATCGACCGGGCGCCGATTTTCGCCACCACCGCGTCGTACAAGGGGTAGTTGGGCGAAGGCAGCAGCACCGACTCGCCCGGCTCGAGCAACGCGGTGAGGACGAGCTCGATGGCCTCGCTGGCGCCGGTGGTGACGACGACGTCGTCCGGCCCGACGCCGTGCATGCCCTTCTTCTCGGCCTCGGCGGCGATGGCCCTTCCCGCCTCGGGAATGCCGGCCGAGGGGGCGTAGCCGTTGTGGCCGTCGACCATCGCCCGGTGCACCGCCTCGACCAGGTGGGGCGGCGTCTTGAAGTCGAACTTCAGCGGGTCGCCGACGTTGAGGTAGAGGATTTCCTTGCCGGTGGCGGCGACCTTCTGGGCCTCGGCGACGATGTTCCGGATGGCGTAGCGGACGTTCTCGATGCGCGACGCGGGCTTGAACATGGCGCGAAGAAACTAACCACGGACACCGCGCGGCGGGAAGCGAGTCGGGGCCCCGTGGGTGCCGAAGCGAGCCCGGTTCTTGCGCAATCTCAGAAGGACGAGCAGGCCGACCGCCAGGCACCTGGCGCCCTTTGCCGTGCCATCGTGTGCCCGTGCGCGGCCAAGCCGACCTTGACGAGGTTGTAGTCTTCGCTGAACGCTCCCGACTCCACCATCCACTCCCCGATGATGTTGTCCTTGACGGTGAGGTTGGTGGAGCTTCGAATCCACAGGGTCCCGCACGAGTTCCACGAGCACGACGTCCCGTACGCGAACGTGTTGTGCTGGACGAGGCTGTTCGTCCAATTCCCCATTACGATGCCGTAGGGGTACTCGGTCAGCATGAAGACGTTGTCGATGACCTGCACCGCCTCGGCGCCGTCGGGCGCCATCAGCCCGTCGTCGGTGTCGTGAAAGTAGTTGCCCTTGATGACCGTGCCGGGCCCCTCGCCATAGAGCTGAATCGAGTCCGTGTGGGTGCCGCTGGACGCGTTGACGCCGGTGAACTCGTTCCCGACTATCTGCACGGCGCTGGCATTTCCGCCCACCTGAATGCCGTCGGAGTTTCCCCCGGCGAAGTAGGAGTTCGAGATGGTGATGCCGCTCGGGTCGCCGCCGCTGCCCATGACCGAGATGCGCCCTTCCACGCAGGCGTTGTTGGTACAGGGGTTGGGTATGTCGACGTACCTCACCCGGTCGATGAGGATGTCCGCGTCGGGAATGGTTCCGTACACCTCGAGAATCTGCGACACGCCATTCACGAGGTGGGCGGCGCCGGTCGAATCGACGATGTGCAGGTGGTGGCCTCTGAGGATGCCCCCGGTGAAGGTGACGCCGCTCAGGTGCAGGTAGGCGACGTTGTCGAGGTTGAGGTCCCCGACGTTCACGCTTTGCGCGCCGTTGAGGGATTGAACTGTCACGGCGCTGGTCTTGGTCACGTTGCTGAGGCTGATGCCGGCGTAGGTGCCGTCGTTCAGGCAAATGACCGCTCCTCCGGCGGCGCCGGAAACGGCCGCGCCGATGTCGCCGCCGGCGCTGAGCGTCTGGCTGCACGTCGCGGCGGCCACGCGGCTCGGGCAGAGCAGAAGGGCTCCGAGCGCGAGGACGAGCGGCGACTGCGCGATGGCGCACAGAGGTCTAATCACTGCGCGCCGGCCCCCGAGAGGCGCCGCTCGCACTTGGCGTGCAGCTCGTCGGCGGGCAGAGCCATCTCGACGCACTCCTTGAACTTCTTCCTCGCCTCGTCGACCTCGCCCCGCCCCGCGAACTCGTAGCCCAGCATGTAGACGTTGTTCGTCCGGGCCTTGGCGTCGGCGGCGATGGTTTGCGCCCCCGCGTGGGCGCGGTCGAGCTCGAGCACCTTGGCCGCGTACTCCCAGGCGCGACCCCATTACGCGGTCTGGTTCGCCGACGAGGCCATCTTGTAATACTGCGTCGCCAGCCGAGTTCGCGCCCCCCGCGCCGCCGTGCCTCCTCCGCACACCGCGACGTCGAGCCGCACCAGGCGCTCGAGCTCTCTCGGGTCGAGCCCCTCGACTCTCCGGTTGAGGTCCTGGAACTCGGTCACCTGTCCCACCAGGGTGCGACAGGCCGGTTCCTTGTCCGCGCAGGCGTTCGCCATCGCGAAGGCCCCGCCCACGTCGCCGCTCTTGAAGCGCTCGGCCACCTCGACCCACGGGCCCGGCCCCTCGGGCCCCTTCTCTTCTACCGGCCTGTGGGTGAGCCGCGCGATGGCTTCCAGGGCCTGGTCGCGCAGGGTGCGGACGTCCCGGTCGTCGGGCTTGAACGAGAGCAGGTCGTCCATCGAGGCCTCGAGCTTCTTCTGCGCGGCCAGGTTGCCGGGCGTGGCCGCCAACCCCCGGCCTTCGACCAGCTTCGCCGCCACCGCCTCGTCGAGCCGCTTCCGGGCGCGGTCCAGCGGCGCTCCCTGCACCGTGTCGTCCGACACCTTCTTCAGCTCGGCGGCCGCCAGGCCCAGCTGTTCCTTCTCGACGGCGGCGATGGCGGCGGCCAGGTGCAGCTGGTTCGGTATCTCGACCGCCGAGCGCGCCAGGTACGAATCCAGCCCGGGAAGCTGAGGGTCCAGCGCGGCCGCCTGGTCGAAGCGCGCCTTGGCCTGTTGCCAATTTCCCTCACGGGCCAGGTTCTTCCCTTCCTGGAAGGCGGCGGCGGCTCCAACCGCAGGCGACGGCCCGACCGGGAACGCGGGCGCCGCCGGTGCGTGGGTCGTCAGCCACCAGTAACCGGCGCCTCCGCCGGCCGCGAAGAGCAAGAGCAGCAGCAACACCGCACGCGGGCCCTTGCCGGACTTCTCGTCGCGCGCCTGCGACCTCCGGATGGGCAGCCGGGGCGCCGGGCGTGGCCGGGCGCCCCGGCTTCGCGTCGATTCGGGGCCCCGGGTGAGCGTGTCCATCGCTTCGGGCGACAGCGGCAGCGCCACTCCGCGCGGCTCGGTGTCGTCGAGCTCGGGAGGCGCGACGGGCGGGATGGTCGCCTTCGGTATCTCGCGGAGAGTGTCGCCCTCCTTGGGGGCGGGCGCGTCCGGGACAGGACGCCGGGGAGGAGGCCGGCCGTTCACCATGCGGCCGGGGATTGTGTCACAGCTTCGGCGATTCGTGATTCTGGCCGTAGCGCCCGTAGAAGTGGGTGCGGAGGTAGCCCCGGGCGTGCCCCCGGCTGATGCGCCGGTGGGCCTCGGCCACCACTTCCTGCGCCTCGCCGAGCGAGAGCTCTTCTTCGCCCAGCGCGGTGGCCAAGAGGCAGTTGAAGCTCGCGCAGTGCGAGGGCCGGCTCTCGTAGATGCGGCACGACCGGTTCGTCAGCGCCGCGCAGGGCTGGGCAAGCACCGTCTGCCCGCCCGGGCGGGTGGCGAGGCAGAAGGCCTTCGCCCGCAGCCTTTCGGCGTCGCCGGGCTCGAGCCCGACGTAACCGAAGAGGCTGCCGTCGCAGCACAGCGCGCAGTGCCGGCACAGGGCCGACACCGGGGCCTCGCCGCCTGGCAAGCTACGCTCGGGGCGCCATCGCCAGGGGAATCTTGAACAGGTCCATCACCTGCTGCACGTCGACGGGCTTGAAGACGCAGGTGGCGGCGCCGGCCTTCAGGGCCTGCTCGACCAGGTCCGCGTTCTGGCGGGCGGTCATGGCGATGCAGCGCACGCCCTCGAGCTGCTTGTGCGAGCGCACCCGCCGAATGACTTCGAGGCCGTCCAGGTCGGGCATGTTGAGGTCGATGAGCAGGCCGTGCGGCTTCTGCTCGGACACCATCAAGAGCGCCTCGACGCCGCTGGTGGTGGTGAGCAGCTCGACCTGCGCGGCGAACGGCTTGAACGCCCGCCGCAGCCCGTCGAGCACCGGCTTCTCGTCGTCGACCGCGAGCAATTTCACCAGGCCGCTGCCCAGCTCGGTGGGGACCGGCATCTGGTGCGCCACCAGGAACGTGCGCAGGTCGGTGGCGCGCACCCGGCGGTGGCGGCCCGGAGTGCGGAACGCCATCAGCAAGCCTCGGTCAATCCACTTCGAGATGGTGGAGGGGTCGACCTGCAGAAGGCGGCTGATGTCGTGCGTCGTGTAAAGCGGGTCCATTGAGCCTCTCGTGAAGGGAGTTTCGTTGCTGCGCCTTTAATACACGGATGTTGTCCCGAATTCACCGAGTCGCGTCACACCCGTCCAAGCAGTTGGACCCGCGACCGGCTGCCGGATGTCAGCGGTGACCCTCCGGGCCGCGGCCGGTCAGAGGTACTGCCCGGCGTCGACGCGAAGCACCTGGCCGGTCACTCGCCGGGCGGCGTCCGAGAGCAGGTACAGCACCGCCTGGGCGACGTCTTCCGGTTCGGTCAGCTTCTCGAGCACCGTCTCGGCCAGGGCCTTCTGGCGGTATTCCTCGGGCAGCTTCAGCGCCATCTCGGTCAGCACCATGCCGGGGGCCACCGCGTTCACCGTAACGCCCTTCGGCCCCAGCTCGCGCGCGGCCGTCTTGGTGAGGCCGATGAGGCCGGCCTTGGCGGCGGCGTAGTTGGCCTGGCCGAACTTGCCGCGCAGGCCGTTGATGGACGTGATGTTGACGATGCGGCCGTGGCCGGCGGCGCGCATCGCCGGGGCCAGCGCCCGAATCAGGTTGAAGGCGCCGGTCAGGTTGACGTTCAGCACCGCCTGCCAGTCCTCGTCGGTCATCTTGGCCAGGCTCTTGTCGCGGGTGATGCCGGCGTTGTTGACGAGGAGGGTTGCGTGGGCAGGCAGCTCGGCGACCGCCTTCGCCACGCTCGCCGAGTCGGAAATATCCACCCGGTGGAAGACGGCCTTCGACGGCGAACCGGCCTCGAGGTCGAAGACGTGCACCTCGGCCCGGCTCTTTAGCAACAGGTCCGCGATGGCCCGACCGATGCCCTGCGCGCCTCCGGTCACCACCGCGGCGCGGCCCGAGAAGTCCCAGTCGACGTTCATGGTGCCAGGCACCATGCCAGGTCTACAGCTCGCAGCCCACCACCAGCAGCGGCTGCGAGACGGCCGCGGGCGCGCCGCCGCCCTCGACTTCGAAACCGAAGAGCGCCACCAGGTCGACGTGCACGTTGGGCACCGGGCGCCACTGGACGCTCGGCCCTGCCTGCACCTCGTAGTTTCGAAAGTCCAGCCGCGCCGTCCGGTCGTCCACCGACTCGACCTTCACCTCGGCGCCGACGGACAGCGCCTGGTCCGTGACGGTGTACGCGACGCCCCCGGTGAGCGCGTACTCATGGGTGAGAGCCGACCCGCCCAGGTCCCGCTCGAAGACGGCGTTGGCGCCCCAGTGCCAGCTCGGAGCGGCCTCTCCGCCGACGAGCAGTTTCAGCTCGGCGCGCGGCGGTCCGGAGTTGGTGTGCACGTACTCGAGGTACAGCGTCGGGTTGCCCCAGAGCTTTCCCCAGTCCGCCAGGGCGTACCGAAGCTCGGCCTTCTCCTCTTCGAGGAACAGCGGCCCCTGGACTCCGGACTGGCGGGCTTGCAAATAGAGGTCGAGCTGCAACCTGTGTCCCAACCCGAGCTCAAGCTCGTACTGCGACCGGATTCGGGAGTCCGCGGGACTGTCGAACGGAGTCTTCACCTCGTACCACCACTCGAGCTGCACGGTGCCCGCAGGCACTACGTACAGGCGGGTGGTGGGAAAGCGGCGGCGCGCCGTCCAGCGGGGCTGGGCGTAGTCCCCGATGAGTTCTTCCTCGGCGAGCGGGCGCGCTGCGCGCACCAGGGTGGTGTTCAGCGCCGGGACTTCCCAGGACCGCTGGCGCGTAGGTTCGACGGCGGCCGGCGTTGGGTTCTCTTTCGCGGCCGCCGCCTCGTGCGCCGGCTGCGCCACCCCGTCCTGCCCGAACGCCGGCAGGGCCGCGCCCAGGGCGGCGAGGCAGAGCGGGAACATTGGCCTGGCTCGGCTCATCGTGCTTCCGTCCTTTCGAGTCACTCGTCCAACAGCACCACCGGCACCGACCGGCCGAGGCTGGGGCTCCAGCGCAAGAGCTCGGCGTCTGCCCCGCGCACCTGCAGGAAGGTGTACTGGACCCGGTCTCTCGGCACCATCACCTCGTGGCTGAACACCGCAATCCAGGTGCCGGTGTTGAAGTACCAGGCCTTGCCGCCCGACGGCCGGTCCAACCGCCAGAGGACTTCGTCGTGGGTGTGACCGAAGGTGACGACGCCAACGTCGAGCTCGCTGGCAATCTCCTGGGCCGCGCGTTTCAGCGGGCGGGGCCGCACCTCGGGCGCCTCGCGCCACAGGGCGTACGAGACGCCGGCCAACAGGCCCACCGCGGTGATGCCGTTCAGGAGCAGGAACAGCAGCGTCCGCACCGGAAACTCGACTTGCAGGGTGGCGATGACGTCGAACAGGGTGAACCAGGCCCCCGAGGCGGCCACCGCCAGCAACAGCCCGAGCGTCCCCCACTTGGCCACCGGCCACACCAGCGCCCGGACGGCCAGCACCAGGCTGGGAGCCACCTTCTTCAGCCCTTCGATGCGCCGCAGCTTCTCGCCCAGGCCCGAGGCATCGCAGAGCGCCTCGAGCTCTTCGGTGTGGGCCTGCTCGAGCGCGCGCGTCGGCACCACCGCGGTGCCCAGGCGCCGGAGGAACTGCAGGCCGAACGGGCCGTGGCTGGCCAAGACGCGCAAGAGGAGCCCGGGCCGGTTCGCCACCAGCCAGCGCACGTAGCGCAGGTTGGCGCGGGTGCTGGGCACCACGAACGCCAGGGCCCCGAAGGCGTTGTACAGGTAGCGCTGGCAGAACGAGCCGAGCGGCAGGTCGCGCTCGAGCTGGGCCAGGGCGTCGGCCCGCCCCTGGGCCCGCGACCGCAGGTGGTACCGGAACGAGCTCTCGGCGTCGTACTGGCAGCCGTGCTCGACCCACATTCGCCCGGGGACGTGGAAGAACCAGGGCTCAAAGGAAAGGCTCTCCTTCGCGCGGCTCTCGGCCTCGGCCCCTCGCGACGCGCGCACAGAGGACAGCAGCGCTTCCCTCACCGCGGCGTGGGCGTCGGGCCATTGCAGCTCGATGTCGTGGTTGCCGGGCAGAAACACCACCCGGTGCCCCGACGCGAGCAACAAGGCCACGCCCTCGACGAAGCGGGGGTGGCCCAACAGCACGTCCTTCAGCATGCTGCCCGCGCGGTCGGGCGTCACCACCGGCCCGTAGCGCTTCTCGCGGCGGGTGGCGTCTTCGCCCACCGGTTCGGGCTCGATGCGCAAGAGGTCGAAGGTGTCGCCGTTGAAGACGACGACCAGCCCGTTGCGGCGCTCGGCGGCCTCGCGGCACAGGTGCTCGCAGAAGCGGAAGAAGTCCTCGTCGTAGAAGAAGGCCTCGAGGGCGTGAAAGCGCCCGGTCTCGGCGTTCCGCCCGCGGCCCAGGTGCAGGTCGCTCAGCACCACGATGTCCGGCACGGCGGCACCCGGGGGGCTCATTCGCCGCGAAGCCTAGCCGCCAGGGCAGCGCCCAACGAGCGATTCCGGAACCCTCGACGCCGGCCGAGACAATCGCCGGGCGGCGAGCCAAACTCTCGGGGAATGCAGGCGGCACCGAGCGTCTTCTGTGGGGGTTGCGGTTTCCCAGGCGAGGACGCCGTCTGCGCCGCCTGCGGGCGGTCTCGCGAGACCCCCGTCCAGGAGCACCCGCCCAAGCGCAGCGGGCGCGTCCTCGCCCCAAGCCCGACGGACTTTCCGGCGCTCGCCACGGCCTTCGCGGCGTGGGGCCAGCGCGACTTCCCGCGCATGGTGTCGCACTGCCTCGAATCGGCCGGCATTCGCATTCCCCAGCCGGAAACGCTGCCGCGGGGCCTGGGGTGGATGTTTTTCCAGCACTCGGCCGCGGTCTTCATCTCGCTGTCCCGGGACGGCGAGCTCGCGGTCGAGTCGCCCCTGGTGCTCGTCCCCTCGGAGCAACGCGTGGCGCTGTTCCGCGCGTTGCTCGAGCTGAACGAGGCTTCGCTCGGGGCCGCCCGCTTCTGCCTGCGGGTGGACAAGGTGATTCTCCGCTTCGTCGACCGGGTCGAGAACATCGCACCGCCCAAGCTGATGGAAGCCATTCGCGAGGTGGCGCTGGCCGCCGACCACTTCGACGACCTGTTGGCGCACCGGTTCTCGGCTCCGATGCTCGGGCCCGAGGTGAAGAAGCACAAGACGCCGTGGCAGCTCTTGGGGCCGCCGGTCGTCCTCAAGATTGACGTCGACGCGCCGCCGGCCCGGTTCGAGCTCGAGAGCCTGTCCGACCACGTCGCGGGCGCGTCGGGGCGCAGCTTCCTGCCGCCCGTCGACGACGCCGAAGAGCTCGAACTCGCCCGCCCGGTGCGCAGCGCTGCCTCGGAGGAGGAGGCCGGCCCCTTGGCGATGCTCGGCCAGGCGCAGCAGATTGCCGAGCGGCACCTCGAAGAAGGGGTGCTCGGCCTCCTGGTGCTGCGGGCCGCGGCGTACAAGGCGCGCGCTCTCTTCCGCGTCGAGCACCAGCCTCAGGCGTCGTGGCTGTTGCGCGGCCTGGGCGCGTGGCTCGGCGCGCTGCCCGAAGTGCCGTCCGGCGGCCTCTTCGCCAAGCTCAAGCTGCAGGGCGGCCCGGGGCGCCCCTCGTTTTCCGAAGTCAATGGAGTGCTCGCCGACATCCTCGACAACTCGGCGGTCATCGGGCCCGAGTGGAACGGCGTGTACCCCATTCCGGCGTTCACCAGCCCCGAGGACGCGCGCCAGCACGTTCGTAAGCTGGTCGCTGCCGTCGCGGGGGCGGCGAACGACGACGAACTGCGCGGGCTGGTGCTCGAAGGAGCGCTCTGCGAGATGCTGCTGCGCTGCAACGCCAAGAACGACGTGGTGGACGCAGTGCTGACCACCGTGTGCCAAGCCTCTCGCCCCGGGCCGATGCGGGTGCAGCAGCTCCAGAAGCTCTTGACGAGGTTGTTCACGTGAGCGCCACCGACGTCTGGCAGATGACGCGGCAGGCGGTCGCCGGCATTCGCAGCGACGGCGGCATCGGGTCGGGCTGGGTCGCGGCGCGCAACGGGCTGGTGGTGACCAACCTGCACGTGGTGGGGTACGAGCGAAGCGTCTCGCTGCACTTCTTCGACGGGCGGCAGTGCGGCGCGCAGGTGGTGTGGGCCGACGCCCGGCTGGACATCGCCTTCCTGTTTCCCGACGTCGAGGCGGAAGTCCAGTCGCTGCCCATCGCCCAGGCCAACGCCGCCCAGGTCGGCCAACAGGTGTTCGCCGTCGGCCACCCCCACGGGCTGGCGTTCACCATGACGGAAGGCATCGTCTCGGCGATGGACCGCGCCGACGAGCGCGGCGTGAAGATGATTCAGACGGACGCCCCGCTGAACCCGGGCAACAGCGGCGGTCCGCTGGTCACCGAGAAGGGCGTCGTCATCGGGGTGAATACCCGGGCGTTCATCCAGGGGCAGAACCTCGGCTTCGCGGTGCCGGTGGCGACCTTCATCGACGCGCTGAAACAGCACCTGGGCAACGCCGACGAGCTTCGGGGGCGCCAGCCGACCTACCGGTGCGTCGAGTGTTCCACCGAGCACGCCCCGACGCAGATTCAGTGCAACAGCTGCGGGGCCCAGGTTCGCTTCGCCGAGCACCGGAACCACCTGTACCGCCGCCGGTCGAGAGCACACGGCGAGAACGTCGCCACCCAGTTGCTGAGCGCGACGGGCTGGGACCCGGTCGCCACCGCCATCGGGCCGGGGCTGTGGCGCCGACGGTCGTCGGGGGGGGAAGTGACCGCCGGCCTCGACCCGGAAGGCGAGAACATCACCTTCCGGGCGCGCCTGGTCGAGTTGCCCGAGCAGAACCACGAGGCGTTCTTCCGGTTCTTGCTCTCGCTGAACGACGCGACCGTGGGCAGTTGCCGCCTATCGCTCGAGGGCCGGGCGGTGACCTTGTCGATGACCGAACCCATCGCCTTCCTCTACGCGAACGAGGCGGTGAAGAACACCGAGCGCCTGGTGTCGCTGGCCTCGGCGCTTCGCCGGCTCTTGCGACAGCGCTTCGGAGCGGCCGTGGTGGAAGCCCAGGCGCCGCTGTTCGGCACCACCCTCGAGTAGGTCCGCTCCGCCTACAGCCAGTGGCGGTACCGGAACCAGGTGAGCATTCCCACCGGCAGGGCCACGCAGAGCGACAGCACCCCCCAGAGGAAGGGCCGGCCGTTGATGCCCTCGAAGTTCTGCCCGAAGAAGCTGGTGAGGAAGGACAGCGGCAGGAAGATGGTCGCGAACAGGGTGAGCTGCTTGGTGACCTCGTTCGTCTTGTTGGCCAGCATCGACAGGTAGCCGTCCATCGCGTTGCCGAGCATGTCGCGCGCGGTGTCTATCTGCTCGTACATGCGGACCAGGTGGTCGTAGACGTCGCGGAAGTACAGGCTGGTCCGTTCTCCGACGTGGGGAATGCCGCGCCGGGCCAGCAGGGCCACCACGTCGCGCTGGGGGGACAGCACCCGGCGCAGCCGCGCCAGCGCCCGCTTCAGCTCGAAGGAATGGGCGAGGTGGCGCTTGTGGGGGACGTCGAAAATTTCCTGCTCGAGGTCTTCGAGGGTGTCGTTGAACGCGTCGAGCAGCGGGAAGCCCTGGTCGATGAGGGCGTCGGCCAACAGGTAGGCGACGAAGTCGACGCCCCGCCCCATCGTCGCCGCCGGGTCGGCCTCGAGGCGCCGGCCGACCGCCTCGACCAGCGGCGCCGCCCGCTCGTGAACCGAGAGCAGCCAGTCGGGGCCGAGGAAGAGGTGCAGCTCTTGCAGTTCGAGGTCGGCCCAGCTCTTCGGCACCCCGGCGAAGGCCTGCAAGACGATGAAGACGTGGCCCGGGTACTCCTCGAGCTTCGGCCGTTGGTCGAGGTGGAGGCAGTCTTCGACGGCCAGGGCGTGCAGCGCGAACCGGCTCGCCAGCGGCGCCAGCGCGGCCTCGGTCGGGTCGGCCACGTCTATCCACTTCGTGCCGGGCTCATCCAGCAGCTCGAGCCCTCCCCGGCGAAGCGCCCCGGCCGGCGTCAGCAATGTCACGCGAGTCACGGGCGGCGCTGTATCGGCTTCCGCGCCCGTTTTCCACCGGCGACTGGCCCGGCCGGCGGCGGACGCTCTAGCCCACGGCCGCCGCGGCGCCGTCGGCCACGACCGGAAGGGCCGGCACCCCGGCGGGCGTGACGAGTTCGGGCTCGACCGGCACACGGCGGCGCGGAATGGCCACCGATTGCGGTCGGGGTTCCGGGCGCGGCACGCCACGGGGGTAGCGGTGGTCGAAGGTGCCGTAGTGGGTCAGGTGGCAGCGGGGGTTTTCGGCGACCCGGGTCACCTGCGCGCGCCGGTGCCGACGCGCTTCGAGCGCCATCGACGCCCGCACCAGCGGCGTCGCCAGGGCCGAGGCCGCCCGGCCCGACAGCCCGGTCTCGGCCAAGAGCGCCTCGCGCAGCTCGTCGAGGCGTCCGCACACTCGGTGGTTCATCCGCCCCAGGTCCTTCGACATGGCCCCGAGCAGCGGCAGGTAGATGACGAACATCTTCTTCGTCGCCGCCCGCCGCAACTGGACCAGCTCGTGGTCCCAGTCGCGCGTCTTCACGTAGCCGTCGTAGTGGACCTTCATCATCCGGTAGAGAGAAGGGCCGAGCACCTCGAAGTCTTCGACGAAGGCGCGGTCGAGCCGCTCTTCCAGCTCGGCTTCCGCGAGGTGCGGGTGATGCCAGTTCTGCCTGGCTTGGCCGTGGATTTCCATCCACGGGAAGCCCTGCTTCAATTTGCCGGCCGCCTTCATCTCTTCCCACAGGCCGGTGCCGGGAATGGGCATGTACAGCATGAACTGGTTGTAAACGCAGTCGTGGGACAGCGCGTGGTCCACTTCCCGGTCGAGGTCGGCCTTCCGGTGATGCTCGAGCCCGAGGATGGTCGACCCCAGCACCTCGACCCCGTGCGCCTGGAGCGACCGAATCAGCTCTCGGGTGTCGATTCCGTGCAGCTTGTCGTAGGTGCGCCCGGTGGATTCCTCGAGGCCAATCCAGACGAAGCAGTAGCCCAGCTTGACGATGTTCTCGATGCCGAGCTTGGCCAAGCCGTTGGCGGAGGAAAAGACGGTGTACCGGTGCGGCCGCTTCTGCTCTTCCATCAGGCGCAACAGCCGAAGCGCCCGCTTGGTGTCGAGCGAGAAGTTCTCCGACATCACGAACATCTCGGTCCGGCCGCGGTCGGCCTGGGCGTTCGCGACCGCCATGATGTCCTCGGCCGTGCGCAGGTATTGAACGAAGCGCCCGTCGAACTTGTAGGAAGTCGCGCAGAAGCTGCACTTCATCGGGCAACCGACGTCGGGGACCATCAGGCCGGCCGACGTCGACGGAACCGGTATGCCGAAGACGCGCTTGCCGAAGCTGGCGTCCACCAGCGGGGCGTGGACGAAGCCCGAGTCTCTCAGCCCGACCCCGCCGAGCTGGGCGTAGTAGTCGAGGCCGTCGCGCTTGACGAAAGTGACTCCGGGGCCCAACCGCCCTTCCCCTTCCAGCCAGGAGTTGATGGGCAGCCGGTCGCGGCCGAGCCGCTTTCCTTCCCACGCCGGTTCCCACACCCGGAAGGTGTCAGCGGGGTGCAGCTCGAGCATCCGGCCGACCAGCTCTTTCACCACTCCTTCGTCGGTGGCGATGTGGCCGCCGACGTCGATGGGCACGTCGGGGAGCACGTCGCGGATGAGCTGGTAGGTGGCGAGCAGGCTCTCGAAGTTCGCCGCGATGGAAGACACGCCAACGCGGTCCCACCGGCCGGCCCGAAGCACGCCTTCCAATTGCCGAGGCAGCGGGAAGTCAAGGGTGGCCACCTCGGCGTTCAGGTTCGCCCCGAACAGGTCGAAAGCGAACGTCCGCGAGCACATCTGAACCGTGTAGTAGCTCTGCCCGCGGGTCACTTGGTTGGCGAGCAGGCCCATCGGGTTCTTGAAGCGGCTGCGCCCGCTGTCTACCCCATAAGGGCCGAGCACCGAGGTGAACAGAATCTGGGTCATCGAGGGGGACGCTACCCAGGCGCCGTCACCGGACCGTCACCGCGGGCGATCAGTGGCTGCCGAGCGGGTCCGGAGTCTCCGGGTCGAAGGCGGCGTCGAAGTCGACCTCGGCGGTCATGCCCGGCCGCAGCGCTTCGTCCCGTTCATCGACGCCGACTCGCACCCGGAAGGCGCCGGTGACTGGCCGGCCGCGCTTGCCGTCACGGCCGGCGGCGCCAGCTCGCACTGGGCCCACCTCGACCACGTGCCCCCGAAACGTCCGGCCGGGCACCGCCAGCACCCGGATGGACGTCGGGTCTCCCGTCCGAAGGTCCGCCAATTGCGCCTCGTCCAGGTCGAGGCGCACCGACAGGCTCTTTACGTCCTCCACGGTCACCACCGCCGTCCCCGGGCTGACCCACTCGCCCTCCCCGAGGTCGCGGTCCACCACCCGGCCCTCGAACGGCGCGTGAATCTCGGCCTGGGCGAGCTGAGTCCGCGCCAGCTCGAGGGCAGCCTCGCCGACGCGAAGCGCCGCGCGGGCATTGCTCGCCGTCTGGCCAAAGTGCGTGCGGGCCGGCATCGGCGCCGTGTCGGTTCCCGCGAAGCTCACGGTCGGCAAGGGCGCTCCGAGGCTCGCCTCGGCGTCGCCGAGCGCCTGCCGGTCGCGCTCGAGGTTGGCCTCGGCCAGCGCCACCGCCGCCTGCCGCTCTCGGGAGTCGAGCCGCGCGAGCAGTTGGTCCTTCTGCACCCTGTCGCCCTCGCGTACCGGAATCGACTGCACCTGCCCGGACACGGTGGCCGCGACAGCCGACCGCCGGGCGTCGAGGAAGCCGGAATACGGCAGCAGCCTCTGCTCGCGGCAGGACAGCAGCGCCGCTGGAGCCAACACCAGGACAAACGTCAGGCGGTGCACGAAGCCTCCGCGCGGCAGTGACATTCCGAAGTCCGTGAACGGTGCTCACGGCCGCGTGGCCGCGCACGCCACCTGGTCCGCGGGCGCGCCGCTGTGTCGACTTGCCGGCCCCCTAAGCGAAGTGAATCGCCGGCGTCGACCGAAGCGACCGCTGTCAGGCCAGATGACTCGCCCCGGTGCACGAGCGGAGCGCCGCACTGACGTCAAACCACGGCAAACACGGGCCTTCGTCTCGAGGGGCCGGCGCCGCGGGCGTCATTTTCGTCTGGCCTGACGCCCGGGCGTCAGGCCAGACCATTTTGCCCCGCTCCCCGGACCCGGCCTTCAGTCGACCTCAGTGAATCTATGCACTTCCGACACTGGATCACCCACTCGAGCGACGCTCCGCCGCAATCTGGCCTGACAGCTCAACCTGGGCGCCTAAGCCGACCATCCTAGGTCGACTTGCCGGCCTTCCCCGGCGCGGCGTGAGCACGAGCCCTGCTATTCCCCGAGGCAGGCCGGCCGCCTCCGTCGGCCGGCTAGGCCCAATACCGATCAGTTAGGCGCAAGCGTTCAATCTCGCCGAGGAATTCCCGCCCTCTCGTCACGGCAGCGGCTGAGTGGGCTGTTCGAACCTCCGGCAGTGAAAATGGCGCCGAAAACCGAAGCCCGGGGGGATGAGCGAAGGCGGCAGCGGCGGACCGGTCCGTGCTCCTCGCCCGGGGCGACCTCTGCCGTCGGTGAGCGCAGGAAGCTCGAGGATGCCCGTCATGTGGGCGCGTGCCCACGCAAGAGACCGCCCCTTCCCCCTACGTGCCGAACGCTCCGGGCTGGCGGCAAGGCCTCGTCCTCACATCCAGCGAATTCATGCGCCGGGTCCGAGCGGCAATTGTTCGCCTACTCTGTCGGCGCCATGCGGACTTCCGTGTTGAATCGCTTCGGGTTGATGTTCCTGGTGCTCCTCGCCAGCGCTTGCGAACGAAGCAACTCGACGGTCCGACTGGGCAGCTACGTGTTGAAACCCAAGAGCTCGCTCTCAGTCGTGTACTCGGCCTGCAACACGTCCTGGACCGACCTCGTCGTCTCGGACGAGCCTGATGTCTGCGGCACCTATCAGGCATCGATTTGCGCAGAACAGCCGGTGCGGCGTCCACCCGGTTCCTTCATGGTCGTTCGCGTGAACGGAAGCGGTCCGGGGTCCTTTCCGATTCGTGGGAGTGCGCTGGCCGACTCCGTCTGGGGGCTACCGGCGTCGCACTGCACCGGCTCCGACCCAGGTCCTGGGCAGTCCAGCGCGAGCTTCGGCACGTCCGAACCCTACTTCTCGGACTTCGCCTCTTCGGGGACGGTGACGCTCGAGCAGGCCAATGGAGACCAGCCCGTCTACGGCCGCTACGAGCTCGCGGCGAGCAGCGGGACGCGCTATGTGGCGACCTGTTCGGCGCGGCGTGCGCGGGCGTGAAGTGGGCGAGGAACTTTCAAGGTCCAGAATGCACGGACCAGCGCACCGCGAGCGAGCTGAGCATCTCCTGCGAGTGCGACTGCAGGAGCGGCGGTGGAGGCCAACATCACTGCTCCGGCCCCGCCCCGGGGGCGATTACTCCCAACGGCTCCCCGTCCATCGGCTGCTGCCCCGTCTTCTGAGCGCGTCCCAATCTCGAGCGCCCGACTATTCCCCCAGGTAGGCGCGGCGTACTTCGGGGCTGGCCAGAAGCTCTTGTCCCGGTCCTGCCATCGCCAATTCACCGGTCTCCAGCACGTAGCCGTAGTCGGCCAGCGCCAGCGCCAGGTGGGCGTTCTGCTCGACCAGGAGGATGGACACCCCCCGGCCGTTCACCTCGCGCAAGATTCGGAAGATTGTCTGCACCACCTGCGGCGCCAGCCCCAGCGACGGCTCGTCGAGGAGCAACAGCGTCGGCCGCGACATGAGGGCCCGCGAAATTGCGAGCATCTGCTGCTCGCCGCCCGACAGCGTCGCCGCCTGCTGCTTCCGGCGCTCGGCCAGCACCGGGAACAGCGAGAAGCAGTACTCGGCGTCCTTCGTCACCTCGGCCCGGTCTCGGCGCAGGTAGGCGCCCAACTCCAAGTTTTCCAGCACCGACAGGTTGAGGAAGATGCCTCGCCCCTCGGGAGCGTGGGCCATGCCGCGCGGCACCAACAGGTTCGGCTTCAGCCCGGTGACGTCGGCCCCGGCGAGGGTGATGCGGCCGCCCGCCGGCTTCACCATGCCGCTCACCGCGCGCAGGGTGGACGTCTTGCCCGCGCCGTTCGACCCGATGAGCGCCACCACCTCGCCCTTGCCCACCGACAGGGTGATGCCGTGCAGCGCCTTGATGGCGCCGTAGGACACCCGCAGCTCCTTCACCTCGAGCAGCGGCTCGCGCGGGCGGCGTTCGCCCAGCACCTGGGTGGCTCCTTCCGTCACCGGGAAGCTCCCGCCGCGGCGGCCGGCTGCGCCTCGCCCAGGTAGGCCTCGACCACCTTCGGGTCGGCCCGCACGGCCTCGGGCGTGCCGTAGGCGATTGTTTCTCCGTGGTCGAGCACCGTTATCTGCTCGCAGATGCCCATCACCAGTTTCATGTCGTGCTCGATGACGAGCAACCCCAGCGAGAACTGGTCCCTCAGCTTCCGGATGAGCACCATCAGGTCGGACTTCTCGCGGGTATTCATACCCGCGGCGGGTTCGTCCAACAGCAGCACCCGAGGCCGGGTGCCGAGCGCCCGCGCAATCTCCAGCCGCCGCTGTTCACCGTACGGCAGCGACGCGGCCTCTTCGTCGCGGCGGTGGGCCAGCCCCATCACCTCGAGCAATTCGTCGGCGCGGCGGGTGACGGCTTCCTCCTCGCGCAGAAAGCCCGGGGTGAGCAACAGCGCCCGCCACCAGTCGTAGTAGTTGTTGGTGGCGTCGAGCATCTGCCCCAGCCGGGCAAGCGCCGACCCGCGGCGGCGCAACGCGGCCACCCGCTCGGCGCTCACCAGCGGGCGGCTGTCGGCCAGGCAGGCCACCTTCACGTTGTCCACCGCCGAGAGTTGCTTGAAGAGGCGAATGTTCTGGAAGGTGCGCGCCAGCCCCAGCCGGTTGATTTGGTGCGGCAGCTTGCCGTTCACCCGCTGGCCGGCGACGAAGACGTCCCCGGACGTCGGCCGGTAGACGCCGGTCAGCACGTTGAACGCGGTCGTCTTGCCGGCGCCGTTCGGACCAATCAACCCCTTCAAGTCGCCCTGGCGAATTTCCAAGTTGAAGCCGGTGAGCGCCTTCAGCCCCCCGAACTGAATGCTGGCCGCGCGCACCTCGAGCAGCGGCGGGTTGACGGTCGCGGGCGTCACGCCACCGGCCCCTTCAGGGCGGGCCCTCGGCGCGACAGCCACTTCGGCAGGACGTCCCACGCCTCGCGGGTGCCGAACAGCCCCTGCGGCCGCACCAGCATCAACAGCACCAGCAGCAGCCCGTAGATGGGCATGCGAATCTGGTCCACCTTCTGCGCCAGCGAGGCGTCCTCTCCGCCGAGCCGCAGGAAGAGGCTGCGCATGCCCTCGGGCAACAGGGTGAGACAGACCGCCGCGACGATGGCGCCGGTCGTCGAACCGAGGCCCCCGGCCACCACCATCACCACCACCTCCATCGACTTCACGAAGGTGAACGAGCCCGGGTTGATGATGGGCACGAAGTGGGCGAACAGGGCTCCGGCCACTCCCGCGAAGAAGGACGACACCACGAACGAGCGCACCTTGTAGCCGGTGGTGTCGACGCCCATCGCCTCGGCGGCCACCTCGTCCTCGCGAATCGCCCACAGCGACCGGCCGTGGGAAGAGCCGGCGATGCGCCGGGCCACCAGCACGGTGACGAAGACCCACAGCCAAACCATGTAGAAGCTCGACCGCTGCGGAATGCCGGACAGCCCGAGCGCGCCGCCCAGGGTCTCGGTGTTCTGCACCACCACCCGAATAATCTCCCCGAACCCCAGCGTGACGATGGCCAGGTAGTCGCCCTTCAGCCGCAGGGAAGGCAGGCCCACCAGGAAGCCGCACGCCGCCGCCGCCACCCCGCCCACCCCGATGGCGGCGAGCAACAGGAGCTGGTCCGACAAGGTGGCCGGCAACCCCCGGATGTTGAGCTCTTTCACCGCCAGCGAGAACAGGCCCGACAGGTAGGCCCCCACCGCCATGAAGCCGGCGTGGCCGATGGAAAACTGCCCGGTCATGCCGTTCACGACGTTGAGCGACACCGCGAGGATGACGTTCACCCCCACCAGCGACGACAGGTACACGAAGAAGTGCATCGGCCCGAAAATCCACTGCAGCATCGCCAGCACCGCAAGCGCGCCCAATAGAGGCGCCAGGCCCCGCGCCCAGTACGGCATCGTCTTCGCGCTGGCGGCCCCCATCACACTTTCTCCGCCACCGCGCGGCCGAACAGCCCCTCGGGCCGCACCAGCAACACCGCGATGAGGAAGCCGAACGCCACCGCGTCGCGCCAGGAAGAGGACGTGTAGCCGACGACGAATTCCTCGCACAGGCCGAGCAAGAGCGCCCCCACCACGGCGCCCGGCACGTGGCCGATGCCCCCGATGACCGCGGCCACGAAGGCCTTCAGCCCCACGTACGTGCCCATCAAGGGCTGCACCGCGGTGTCCTTGATGGCGTAGAGCAACCCGGCGCCTGCGGCGAGCGCGCTGCCCAGCATGAAGGTGGTGGCGATGACTCGGTCGGTAGGAATGCCCATCAGCGCCGCGGTGCGGTGGTCGAAGGACACCGCCCGCATCGCGCTGCCGAAGCGCGTCTTGAACACCAGCAACTGCAGCCCGACCATCAAGGCCACCGCGATGCCGAGGCTGATGACCTGCCAGTTCCACACCACGACGTCCCGGTCGCCGAACACCAGCCACTCGGTGGGCTTGATGATTTCGGGGAAGGCGCGCGGGGCCGCTCCGGGCAAGAGCGTCACCGAGGCGCTGCCCAGGTGCGCCACCCAGTCGAGCTGGAAGCCGTAGGACAGGGCGAAGGAGATGCCGATGGCGGTGATGAGCGCCGTCAGCCGCGGCTTCTCGCGCAGCGGGCGGTAGGCGAACCTCTCGATGACGAAGCCGAGCAAGGCGCAGCCCGCCATCGCCACGAGGAAGATGAGCAGCACCCCGAGGAACGAAGACTGGGAGCCGCGGCCCAACTGGAACGCGGTGCCGTAGCCCAGGTACACGCCCACCATCATCACGTCGCCGTGAGCGAAGTTGATGAGCTTCAGCACCCCGTACACCATGGTGTAGCCGAGGGCGACGAGCGCGTAGATGGTGCCGGACGCGAGCCCGTTGATGATGTGCTGGACGAAGTCCGACATCGGCCGCTAGGGCGCCACGGTGGTGACGAAGGCGAACTTGCCCTCTTCCACCTTGAGCACGACGGCCGGCTTCACCGCGTTGCGGTCCTTGTCCATGGTGATGCGGCCGGCCACGCCGGGAAAGTCGCGGGTCTGCGCCAGCGCGGCGCGCAAGGCCGGTCCGGACAGGTCGGGAGCCCGCTTCATCGCTTCGAGCGCCACACGCGCCGCGTCGTACCCGAGCGCGGCCAAGGAATCGGGCACCGAGCCGAAGGCGGCCTGGTACGCCTTGACGAAGTCCTGCACCGACGGGTCGGTCGCCGAGTAGTGGTTCGAGACGTAAGCGCCCTCGATGGCGCTGCCGCCGAGCTCGAACAGCTTGTCCGAGTCCCACCCGTCGCCGCCGAGCAGCGTCGCCTTCAGCCCCAGCTCGCGCGCCTGGCGGGCGATGACGCCCACGTCGTTGTAGTAGCCGGGAATGTAGAGCGCGTCGGCCTTCTTGCCCTTCAGCGCGGTCAACTGCGCCCGGAAGTCGGTGTCGCCCTTGGCGTAGGCCTCGATGGCCACCACCTTGCCGCCCATCTCGGAGAACTTGCGCTCGAACACCTCGGTCAGCCCGATGGAATAGGCGCTCTTCACGTCCTTCAGGATGGCGGCCTTGGTCACCTTCAGGTTGTCGTGGGCGAACTTCGCCATCACGTAACCCTGGAAGGGGTCGATGAAGCAGACGCGGAAAATGTAGTCGCCCACTTGGGTGACGGAAGGGTTGGTGGACGACGGCGTAATCATCGGCACCTGTGCTTCCTGGGCCTTCGGCGCCATCGCCAGCGAGTTCGACGAGGCGACCTCTCCGAGGATGAGTTTCACGTGGTCCTGGGTGATGAGCCGGGTGACGGCGCTGGCCGCCTCTTCCGGCTTCGACTGGTCGTCGTAGACCCGGACCGCCACCTTCTTGCCCTTCAGGCCTCCGGCGGCGTTCACCTCGCGTAGCGCCAGCTCGATGCCGTTGCGTGTCGAGATGCCGAACGCCGCTTCCGAGCCGGTGAGCGACCCGACTTCGCCGAGCAGAATGGTGTCGTCGGCCGGGGCGCCCGGAGCCATAGGGCCCGACGGCCCCACCGCCGGAACCGGAGCGGCGTTGGCCTCGCTCGCGGAATGCACCGCCTGGGGCGCCGCGGGGGCCGTCGCTTCGCCGCTCGACGTCTTCTTCTCGCAACCGGCGGCGGCCAGGGTCAACGCCGCGAGAAAGGTCAACGAATTCAAGCGCATCAGGTCCTCCCAGAGTCGGGGCCTTGTACGGGGCTCTGTCGGGCCGGTCAAGAGAAGCGCTGGAGTTCGCCTTGAGGCCGGCGCCTGCGCCCGATAAGGTCGGAGCGGCACCGAAACGAAAGGCAGATGAAATGTCTCAGCTGAACCTCATCCTCTCCGTCCCACAGGGCGCCATCACCGCAACCAGCTTGGGGATTGAGGGCTTCGCCTGGCACTTGAGCCCGGGCTCGGCCAAATACTACCGGGGCAGGAGCGTGCTGGTCGACCTGGCGCTCGCCAACGGCAAGCCCGACTTCCAGTACCTACCCGAAGGTGAGTGGCGCGACGCCGCGGGGGACTCGGCCCTGGCCGTCGCCGCGGCCGTGGGTGGCAAGCGCACCAAGACCGCGCTGTCGAACAACGCCTTCAGTTGCACCCCCATCGAGGCCTTCCGCCACATCTACCTGGTGAAGACGGGCGGGCACGCGCTGCCGCTGACCCAGCCGGTCGAATTGGCCAAGTACTCGACGCACACCTGCGACGAGAACCTGTCCACCGAGGACGTCGCCCGGGCCATCGGAAAGGCCAACCCGGCGAACCGCCACGCGCGGCTGTACATGGTGCTGGCGCCGACCGAGTTCCTGGTGCTGTCGAACCTCAGCCCCGAGGAATACGTCTGGTACTCCACCCACCGGCCGGGGAAGAAGTTCCGCCAGGTGATGTTCTGCGAGCTGAAGCCCGGGGTGCAGTTGGTGGCCGAGAGCGTCTACCACTCGGCGGTGAAGAACCTCGAGAACCCGAACAAGAAGACCAAGACGCTGGTCTCGGGCGACTGCTTGAACCGGGTGGCCTTCCCCGACTGGATTGGGTACGGCAACAAGGGCGCGGGCATGTACGTCGGCGACCGCACCCGCGCGGTGGCCTGGCACTTCCCCGACGTGCCCTCTTCCTGGGCTCGCGCCGACGGTTAGTCCACAACCAGGTTGCGCCCGTGCGTCCGGCGAGGCCAAACTCGCCGGATGCTCAAGTCCATCCACGCCCGCACCGTCGCTGCTTCGCGCCCGGCCGCCGCCCAGGCTTCGCTGGTCGTCGCGAAGAACGCCTTCAACCATCTCTACGACGCGAACCAGCGCGACGACATCACCCGGCGACCCGGCTGGCCGTACGACGCGGGCCAGGTGACGAAGCTGACCGGCGGCGCCGAGCTCGCGGGGTTCGACCTCGAGAAGCTTCCCAAGGGCTCGAAGGCGGTGAAGGACCTCAAGGTGTTCGTCGACGAAGGCGTCGACGGAGATCAATGCGCCTTCCACCTGAAGGTGGGCAACACCACGTACCTGGTTGTGGCGGCGTTCCCCGAAGACGCCGCGCGCGACCAGATTTGGGTGTACGACGCCAAGGGCCAGAAGCTCATGGCCGAGGCGCAGCCGAACGAGGACACCGGCAAGCTGCACTGGAGCTAGCGGACGCTCGGCGCGCGGCCACGGAACCGAGGGATTCAAGCACGGGTGAGGTAGCCTCGCCCGATGCCCGCCGCGCCTCTCTCTCGCCTGATGCGCACCTGGCGGACCCGCGTGTTTGCCGCCACCTGGCTGTCCTACGTCGGCTTCTATTTCTGCCGGAAGCCCTTCTCCATCGCCAAGAGCGCGATGGGCGCCGAGGCCGGCTTCGACGCCACCACCCTGGGCGCCATCGGCGCCGCCTACCTCATCTCGTACTCCATTGGTCAGTTTCTCGCGGCCGGCCTCGGGACGCGGCTGGGGCCCCGGCTGAACCTGCTGCTCGGCATGGGCCTGTCCATATTGGTGTCTCTCGGGTTCGGGCTGACCCTGTCGTTGCCGCTCCTGGTGGGCCTGATGGTGACCAACGGCATCGCGCAGGCGACGGGGTGGTCGGGCAACGTCGGCACCATGGCCGCCTGGTTCCGCAAGGCCGAGCGCGGCAAGGTGATGGGGGCCTGGGCGACCAACTTCACCGTCGGTTCGCTGGTGTCGACCTACTTCGCGTCGTGGGTGTTCGGCGCCTACGGCTGGCGCGCCACCTTCTTCAGTGGAAGTCTCGTCTTGGGGGCGGTCGTCGTCTTCTTCGTCTTCAACCAGGCCAACCGGCCCGAGGACGCGGGCCTGCCGGCGCTCGAGGACCGCGAGGCGAACGACGCGCCCCAGGCGCTTGGAGGGCTCGACAGGGACGCCCTCGTCAACATCGCCCTCATCGGCTGCTTCTACTTCTTCGCAAAGCTAATCCGTTACGCGGTGTGGTCATGGGTGCCGTTCTTCCTCGCGCGGAACTACGGGCTGAAGGGCGACGACGCCGGCTACTACTCGACCCTCTTCGACCTGTGCGGAATTCCCGGAGTGATGGTCACCGGCTGGCTCTCGGACCGCTTCTTCAAGAGCAAGCGCGCCGGCATTTCCTTCCTCATGGTGGTCGCCCTGACGGCCGCGTGCGGCTTGCTGCTCGCGGTCGGCGGCGCCGGAGCCGGCGTTTTCGCGCTCTGCCTGGGACTGGTCGGCTTCACCCTCTACGGGCCCGACGCGCTCATGACCGGCGCGGCGGCGATGGACGTCGGCAACCGGCGCGGCGCGGTGCTGGCCACGGGGCTCATCTCGGGCATCGGGTCGCTGGGCCCGGTGGTCCAGGAGTTGGTGATTGGGAAGCTGTACGACGCCAAGGGCGGCGACCTCGGCCCGGTGTTCCTGCTCCTGTTCGGGTCGGCGGCGATGGCCGCGGTGTTCTGCGGCGTGCTCGTGCTTCGGGCCAGGGCCGGGAAGAGCTCGGTCTAGCCGGCCTCTGGGCCGGCGTTCCCTTTCGGTGCTAAGCCGTGGCCGATGCCGGTTCGAATCAAGCCTGCCGACCCGCGGCTGCCCCGCGGCAAGGACTTCAACGGCAAGCCCTTCGACGGCCTGCACTACGCCCAGGTGCGGGGCGACCTGTTCGTGTCCGGCGTCTCGGCGACCGACGTCGGGCAGGGAAACCTGGGCGACTGCTTCTTCCTGTCGTCGCTGGCGGCGGTGGCGAAGACGCACCCCGAGCTCTTGAAGAAGGCCATCGCTCGGAACGCGGACGGCACCTACACCGTCACCTTCAAGCAACCCGGGCGGAACACCGTGAGAAGCGTGCCCGTCACCGTCGACGGCGACTTTCCCATGCGCCGGGGCGGCGGGCCGGCGTTCGGGCGTGGCCTGCAGCGCGGCGCCTCGGGCCCCGAGCTCTGGCCCGCGGTATTCGAAAAGGCCTACGCGTCGCTGCAGGGCAGCTTCAGCACCCTCAACCAGGGCGGCTACGCCGACGATGCGCTCGCCGCCCTCACCGGCAAGCGGGCCACCCGGCTGGTGCCGAAGGACTTGTCCGCCGAGAAGCTGTGGACGACGCTCGGCGACGCGACGCGCGCTCAGAAGCCCATCGTCACCGGCACGGTGGAATTCGCCGAGCTCAAGCGCCTCACCGGCCGGGCCGACCTGGCCGGGCTCATCGACGGCCACGCCTATGCGTTGCTCGGAGTGCACGAGGCGCGCGGCGTGCGCTACGTCGACCTGTACACGCCGCTCACCCCCGCCGAGGGAGGCAACCCGGCCGGCGGCTGCCAGCGCACGGTTTCGGTGCCCCTCGCCGACTACCAGCGCGTATTCGACGACCTGGTCATCGGCGCCGCGTAACCCGCGCCGCGCCCGCCGCCGTCAGGGCGCCGCGAATTCGTTGAAGTTGTACCGGGCGTTTCCATTGTGCAGCCAGTGCGACGCGCCGTAGAGAGTCAGGTGGGTGGAGTCGTCTACGTAGGCGCCCGCGGCCGCTCCGAAGTTGCACTGCTGGTCGTGGCAGTAGAACTGCCGGCGCACCACGAAGGTGACGGTGGGCGCCGCGTCGACGCCGCTCGGAAAGTCCACCCGATACAAGCTCGCCAAGTCGTTGCCCGGGAGCGTCGGCGCCCCCTTCTGCTGATTTCGGGCCGCCACGATGTACAGCGTGCCGTCGCACTGCCGCACCAGGTTGATGTTCTGGTAGGTGCCGCACCCGGTAATCCCGCACCCGCCGCCCTGGAAGCCGCCGGCGACGTCAGAGGGATTCACCGATTGAAACGTGGGGACGAAGCCGTCTTCCAGCTTGGCGCTGTTCGACAGGAAGAAGTCGAGGGAGACGTCGTCCCAGGCGACCACCCGGAACCGGCCGTCGGCCAGCCTTGTCATTCCGACGGAATTCACGAGCGTCGAGGTCCTCAGAATGCGCGCCCCGGGCACCTCGACCGGCGCCTTGGGGTCAGTCAGGCGGTAGAAGCGCACCTCGCCCTTGCTCTTGTCGTCGCCGTAGAGGGGGATTGCCAGCACGTCCAGCCACCGCTGCAGCCCGCCGGCGTGCCAGTTTCCGACGTCCAGGTCGATGAGCGCCACCACCCGGTCTTCCGCGGGGGGGTTCAGAAAGTCATGGCCGTAGCTGGGCAGCGACCAGGGGCCGGTCTCGGACCGGGTGCCCATCTCGACGACCATCAGCTGTCCGGTGGGCGGCGTGACGTGCTTGCCTGACCCGGTCAGGTACAGGAGGCGCCCGTGGCGCTGAATGCCCTGGAAGTGCTCGTCCAGGCCGTAGGCGTTCGACGCGTCGGTGGTGTAGCGGGGCCAGGGGACGACCGAGGGGTTCTGCGCGCCGAGGTACTTCGAGGTGTCTCCGCTCGGCACGTCCACGCTTGTTGGAATCTCTCCGAAGCGCGCGGGCACGTCGTCGAGGCAGGGGCCCTCTGGGCACGGACAGCCGGGGACGCACTCTTCGGTGCACGAGCCGCCGTCCGGCTCGGCCCCGGAGTCGGCCGGGTCGCCGCCGTCCTCCGGCGCTCCGGCGTCTCCGCCTGCGTCGGCGTCCAGGCCAGCGTCAGCGTCGGCACCGGCATCGGCATCGGCGTTCGGGTCGGACTGACAGCCCGGGTTCTGGCACGCGAGGGCCAGCGCGAACGCGGGCAACAGCGCCCTGACCCGAAACTCGGCGGCTGGGAACCGGAGGCGCATCCGCCCTCATCGTACCTCTCGCCTACGAATCTGCACGGCCGGCCCGGCGCTCGAGCTCCTTCAGGTGGGCGTCGAGCTCTTTCTCCTCGCGGCCCGTCTCGAAGCCGATGGCTCGCGCCCCCTCGAGCACTGCCAGGCACCACAGCACCAGCCGGGCGGCGTCGCGCGACGGAGCCTCTTCGGGGTGGCCGTACAGCTCGTGCTTCAGCCGGTCGAGCAGCCGCGACAAATCGCCCAGGCAGACGGCCGTCGGCAGCTCGGGCAGCGGCCCGGTGTTGCCGGTCGCCGGCGCGAAGGCCACGCCCGCCGCGGTGAGCGCGAGCTGCCGGCCGTTGCCGAAAGAGAGCCGGAGGTAGGGCTGCCCCGTCTGGCTGTCCTTCGCCTCTTCCACGCCCGTCAGCTCGACCAGCGCCAGGGGCAGCGCCTTGGCCGATTGCACGTCGAAGAGCGCCGCGCCGGCTTCGTCGAACAGAACCGCCGCGCCTGGCAGGGCGCACCAGGCGCGAAGCCGCGCCACCCGGTCCGCTCGGGAACCCCCGGCCACCTTCAGGCCTTCACCAGCGGCGGCGGCGCGCCCGTCTGGTCCCAGAGCCGATACTCGTCCCGGACCGCGGGGAAGCGCTTCACCAACAGGGCCCCCAGCTCGGCGTCGGTGGCCAGGGGGCCCGTCCGGCGCAGCGCCTCGCCCATCTCGGCGGCGGTCGCGTAACGCCCTTCCGGCGCCTTGGCGAGGGCGCGCGAGATGACGTCCCAGACGGGACGGCTGATTCCCGCCGGGCGGACGGGCAGCGGCGCGTCCACGATGGCCTGCATCGTCTGGGTGCCGTCGTCGCGCTCGAACGGCCGGGCTCCGGTCAGCGCCTCGAAGAGAATGAGCCCCATCGCGAACAGGTCGCTTCGCCGGTCGAGCCGGTCGCCCACCGCCTGCTCGGGCGACATGTACAGCGGCTTGCCCTTGACGATGCCGGGCAGGGTGAGCGTCCGCTGGTCGCGCAGCTTGGCCACGCCGAAGTCGAGCAGCTTCACCCTCCCGTCGAAGCCCACCATCAGGTTGTGGGGAGACAGGTCGCGGTGCACCAACCCGAGGGCGGTGCCGTCCTCGGCCTTCGCCTCGTGGGCGGCGTGCAGCCCCGCCAGGGCCTGCGCCACCACCGCCGAGGCGAGCGCGGCGTCGACTCCGGCCGGCGCGTCGGCGGGGTATGAGTAGATGACGCGGTCGAAGTCCACCCCGCGCAAGAGCTCCATCGCGATGAAGTAGGCGCCTCCCACCGCCTGCCCGAAGTCGTAGACGGTGACCACGTTGGGGTGCGACAGACGCAGGCCGATGCGCGCCTCGTCGAGGAACTGCTCGACCAGCGCCGGGTCCGACGCGAGCTGGGGCAAAATCCGCTTCAGGGCCACCAGGCGGCTCACCCCCGAGGGGCCGAGCGTGCGCGCCACCAGCACCTGCGCCATGCCGCCCGCGCCGAGCGGGGCCAATAACTCATAGTGCCCGAGCCGGCTCTTGGGCAGGAAGGCGGCCTCTTCCGACAGCTCGTCGAGGCGGGCCAGCACCGGGGTGTCCCGGGACAGGGCGCAGAAGCCGAGCACCGCCGAGTCCAGCATCTCGCCGGCCGCGTCCACCAGCGCGGCCACCTGCTTGCCGCCGTCGGGGAAGGTGCCCGGCAACAGAAAGCCCAGGGTGCCCACCCGGGTCGAGCCCAGGGTGAGCTGGGTGACGAACAGCATCTGGCGCGGGCCGACCGCCACCGGCCCGGCGGCGTCGGCGTGGCGGTCCAGGCCGGCGACCTTCTCGCCGTGCACCCGGGTCAGCACCGGCCCGCGGGTGCCGCGCACCTGGGCGAAGCCGCCGACCGCGTGAATCAACCGGCAAGTCATGGACAGGAAGACGTCGAGGGCCGCCGACAGCCCGAGCCGGCGCTCCAGGCAGTCTTCTAGTATCTCGTCGGCCAGCCGCTGCACCGCGACCAGGCCTCGGAGGAAGCGAATCTCGTCTGCGTCGGACTCGAACTCGGGCAGCGCCCCGTACATCGGCTACGAACTCTTCTGCTGGTCCGAGTAGATGGCGTCGGCGATGCGGTAGGCAGACCCTTCGAGCCGGGTGATGGCCTCTTTGATTTTCACCGGGTCGTTGGTGGGCAGAATCTTCTTCAGGTTCTCCAGATCGACCTTGATCTCTTCGCGGTCCTTCGCGGTGAGCAGGTTGGCGTATTCCTCGATGGACTTCTCGGTCGTGTACATCAGCCCGTCGGCGTTGTTGCGCAGGTCGGCGAGCTCTTTCTTCTTCTTGTCGTCGACCGAGTGGGCCTGGGCGTCGGCGATCATCCGCTGAATCTCGACCTCGGACAGGCCCGAGTTCGACACCACCCTCACCTGCTGAACCTTGCCGGTGCCCAGGTCCTTGGCGCCGACGTGGACGATGCCGTTGGCGTCGATGTCGAAGCTGACCTCGATCTGCGGCACGCCTCGCGGCGCCGGCGGAATGCCGACCAGCTCGAAGCGGGCCAGCGTCTTGTTGTCGGACGCCATCTCGCGCTCGCCCTGCAGCACGTGCACCGACACCAGGGGCTGGTTGTCGACCGCGGTCGAGAAGGTCTGCCCCTTCTTGCAGGGGATGGTGGTGTTCTTGTCGATGATTTTGGTGAAAACGCCGCCCGCGGTCTCGACGCCCAGCGACAGCGGAGTCACGTCGAGGAGCAGGACGTCCTTCACCTCGCCCTTCAGCACGCCTCCTTGAATCGCCGCGCCGACCGCCACCACCTCGTCGGGGTTGATGCCCTTGTGCGGTTCGCGGCCGAAGAATTCCTTCACCTTGGCCTGCACCCGCGGCATGCGCGTCATGCCGCCCACCAGCAGCACCTGGTCGATTTGGGCCTGGGCCAGGCCGGCGTCCTTCAGGGCGATTTTGCAGGGGTCGATGGTCTTGTCGATGAGGTCGCCCACCAGCTTCTCGAGGGTGGCGCGTTCGAGCGTCTCGGTCAGGTGCTTGGGGCCGGTGGCGTCGGCGGTGATGAACGGCAGGTTCACCTCGGTCTCGGTGGCCGAGGACAGCTCGTGCTTGGCGCGTTCGGCGGCTTCCTTCAGCCGCTGCAGGGCCATGCGGTCCTTGCGCAGGTCGATGTTGGTGGCCGTCTTGAAGGCCGTCGCCAGGTGGTCGATGACGCGCTGGTCGAAGTCCTCGCCGCCCAGGAAGGTGTCGCCGTTGGTGGACTTGACCTCGAAGACGCCGGCGTTCAGCTCGAGAATCGAGATGTCGAACGTGCCGCCGCCCAAGTCATACACCGCCACCTTCTCGGTCTTGCCTTCCTTCTGCTTGTCGAGGCCGTAGGCGAGCGCCGCCGCGGTGGGCTCGTTGATGATGCGCAGCACGTTGAGGCCGGCGATGCGCCCGGCGTCCTTGGTGGCTTGGCGCTGGCCGTCGTTGAAGTAGGCGGGGACGGTAACCACCGCTTCCGTCACCGGTTCGCCGAGGTAGTCCTCGGCGGTCTGCTTCATCTTGGTCAAGACGATGGAAGAGACCTCGGGCGGGCTGTAGCCCTTGCCGCGAATCTCGACCCAGGCGTCGCCGTTGGCCGAGGCGATGACCCGGAAAGGGCTGATGGCGATGGCCTTCTTGGCTTCGGGAGAGTCGAAGCGGCGCCCCATCAGGCGCTTGACCGCGAAGATGGTGCACTCGGGGTTGGTGATGGCCTGCCGCTTGGCGATCTGCCCCACCAGCCGCTCGCCCGACTCGGTGAAGGCCACCATCGACGGCGTGGTGCGGCTGCCCTCGGAATTGGGAATGACGACGGGTTCTCCGCCTTCCATGACGGAGACGCACGAGTTCGTCGTGCCCAGGTCGATGCCGATGACTTTACTCATTGCCGACTGACTCCATGACGCTAGCTTTCCGCCGCGGGTTCCGGCGTCTTGCCTTCGCCGTCACGCTCGCCCCCCGCTGCCGCCGCCGCTTCCGCCTTGTTCGCTGAAGCCTGACCTTCGCCTTTTTCGGGCGCCTTGGAAACCATCACCAGGGCCGGTCGCACCAGGCGGTCGTTGAGAGTGTACCCACGGAGAATTTCCATGACCACCTGGTTCGGCGGAACGTCGGCCGATTCCACCTGCTGCATCGCCTCGTGCAGGCGCGGGTCGAAGGGCTGGTTGGCCGCCGAGAAGGACTTCACCCCGTGCCGGCCGAGCGCGTCTTCGAACAGCTTGCGCGTCATGCCGACGCCGGTGCGGAAGCTCTCGATGTCGGTGGTGCCCTTGGCGTGGTCGAGCGCCCGATCGAGGTTGTCCAGCACCGGCAGCAAGTCCTTGAGCAGGCGTTCGGCGCCGTAGCGCTGAATCTCTTCCTTTTCCTTCGCGGCGCGCTTGCGGAAGTTCTCGAGGTCGGCCACCGCCCGGAGCATCTTCTCGTGGCCGTCCTTGACCTTCTCCATCAGGTCTCGGCCCTTCGCCATCGAGAACTCGAGCTGAATCTTGAGCTGACCGATTTCCTTCTCGCGCGGATCAGGCGCGACGGCAGCTTCGGCGGTCGGCGCTTCGGAGGCATCGTCCGGGGCGGCGGCGGCGGCACCGTCGGCGGCGGGCGCCGGAGTCGAGGTCTCGACCTCGATGGGTATCTCCGCGGGCGCACCTCCGGTGTGCCGCTTGACGCTCTGGAGCGCCTCGTCGATGACCTTCTGGCTGATGTCGGCCGAGAATTTTCCCTTGTCCGTGCCCACCCGCCGACTATCGCATGGCCCTCCCTATGGGCCAACAGCCTGTTTCACTCGCTGAGGCGGACTTTTCGGGTCCAAGAGCGGCTATTTCCGCTTGCGTCCCAGGCTCTTCGGCGCGGCGGCGCTCTTGGCCTTCGCGGCCTTCTTCCGCTTGCCGCCGATGGACTTCGGGGCCGGCTTCGGGGCCGCCGCCATGTCCGCCGGCGGAGGCGAAGGAGGCGTGGGCGCGCCCTGGACCTCGTCGGTGGTGGCCGGGGAACCCTTCGGCTTGAACGCGTCCTCGGCCTTCCGGACGCCGGTCTCGACCGCGGTGGCGACTTCCTCGGCCGCCTTCCGGGCCATCGAGCCCAGCTCGCGCAGGCCTTCCTTCATCTTCGCCTGGCGCTCGGGGTCCTGGACTTCTTTCACCAGGCGCTGCGCCTCGGCGCGAATGTCCGCGCCCGCCCGCTTGAAGTCCTCTCCGGTGCGCTTCAGGAACTGCTTCAACTGCTCGTCCCACTGGGTGTCGACCATGTCCCGCCTCCGTTCGATGGCTTCATCTATCATTCCTCGGCCGTCATGCCTCGCCTCGTCAAGCGCTTCGTCGAACCCCCTCGACCGTGCAGCTACCTGCCCGACCGTTCGGCCTCGCTCGACCACCGCCTGATGCTGCAGGTGAGCCCGGCCGACCTGGAGGAGTTGCTCGTGCGCGGCTGGCGCCGTTTCGGACCCGCCTACTTCCGCGCGGCCTGCGCTGCTTGCTCGGAGTGCGTGTCGCTTCGAATTCCGGTCGAGGGCTTCACCCCCCGCGCCAGCCAACTTCGGGCCGCGCGGCGGTGCCGGCGCTTCCGGATTTCCCTCGGCGTACCCGAGGTGGACGACGAGCGGCTCGCCCTGTACCGGGCCTGGCACGCCGGGCGCGAAGCTGCCCGCGACTGGCCGCCGTCCGAGCTCGACCGAGAAACCTACGGGCTGCAGTTTTGCTTTCCCCACCCCGCCGGGCGCGAGCTGACGTTCCGCGACGGGGACGAGCTGGTGGCGGTGGGCCTGTGCGACGTGACGCCCCACGCCCTGTCGCTCATCTATTTCTTCTACCACCCGGACATCGCCCACCTGTCGCCCGGCGTGGCCAACGTCGTCACCTCGGTCGAGAAGGCGCGCGAACTGGGGCTCTCGCACGTGTACCTGGGCTACCGGGTGCTGGGCTGCCCGTCGATGCGGTACAAGGCCGGCTTCGGTCCGCACGAATTGCTCGAGGGCCGGCCCGGGCCCGACGAAGCCCCGCGCTGGGTGCCGGCTCAGCGCTTGTAGTAGGCGGCCAGCGCCTCGGCCCAGACGCGCTTGACCGGCACGCCAGCCTGCTTCGCGGCAGCACGGCAGTCCTCGAGCTCGGGCTGCGCGTTCCAGACTTCGGCCCCGCGGAACCCCAGCTTCACCCGCACCGGCCCGTACGGCGTCTCGACCGTCTCGAAGCGCCGGTCGAGCGCGGTGCGCTCGACGCGGTGGAAGCGCACGCCGAGCGAGGTGGTTTCCTTCAGCAGCGCCTCGACGACGGCGTCGCGCTTGTCCGCGGGCACCACCGCCGCCAACAGGTGCCCGGGCCGGCTCTTCTTCATCGTCGCCGGCAGCACGTAGGCGTCCAGGGCGCCCTTCTCGAAGAGCCCTTCCAGCAGCGTTCCCAAGAGCTGCGGGCTGCAGTCGTCGAGGTTGGCCTCGACCACGAAGGTGCCTAGGGCGGCGCCGTGCACCGGCCGGCCCAGGGTGGCGCGCAGCACGTTGGCGCGGTCGGGCCAGTCGCGCGTGCCCACGCCGTACCCCACCCGCTCGACGAGCAGCTCGGGCGGCCCGCCCACGGTGCAGAGCACCTTCAAGAGCGCCGCGCCGGTGGGCGTGGTCAGCTCGCCGACTCCTTCGAACTTCACCGGCAGGTCTCTGAGCAGCTCGAGCGTGGCCGGAGGCGGCACCGGCATCACCCCGTGCGCGGTGCGCGTCGAACCGCTGCCCAGGGGGGGCGGCGCGGCGAAGACCTCGGGGTCGCCCAGCAACTCGAGCACCATCGCCGCGCCGCAGATGTCCACCAGCGAGTCCACCGCCCCGACTTCGTGGAACTCGACCGCGTCCAAGGTGACGCCGTGCACCTTGGCCTCGGCCGCTCCCAGCGCCTCGAAGACGGCCTGGGCCCGGGCCCGCGCCCTGGGCGGCAGCGTCGCCGCGCCGTCAATCAGCTTCCGGATTTCGGCGAGCGGCCGGTGCGAGTGGCCCGCCGCCGCCTCGTCCACCACCACGTCCAGGTGGGTGCCCGAGATGGCGTGGCGCACCTGGCGGGTGACTTCGAAGCGCCAGCCGGGAACCATGAGCCCCTTCAGGCCCGCGGCCAGGGCCTCGACCGAGACGCCCAGGTCCAGCGCCGCGGCGAGGAACATGTCGCCGGCGATGCCACCCACCGGTTCCAGGTACAGCACCGGCCGGGCGCTCACCGCCGACCCCGGGTGCGCGACACCAGCGCCGCGTAGAAGCCGCCGCCGAAGCCGTTGTCGATGTTCATCGTCGCCACGTTCGACGCGCACGAGTTCAGCATGGCGAGCAGCGCCGAGACGCCTCCGAAGTTGGCGCCGTAACCGACCGACGTCGGCACCGCCACCACCGGAATGCCCACCAGCCCGCCCACCGCCGAGGCGAGCGCTCCTTCCATGCCCGCCACCACCACCGCCGCGTGCGCCTGCTGGATGTCGGCGCGCCGCCTGAGCAGCCGGTGAATGCCCGCCACCCCGACGTCGTACACGCGGGTCACCGTGGCCCCCAGCGCCTCGGCCGTCACCGCAGCCTCTTCGGCGACGGGAATGTCCGACGTGCCGGCCGTCACCACCGCGACTCTCCCCGCCCGGGGCTTCTTCTTTCGCAGCTCGAAGATGCGCGCCGTCTCGTGGAAGACGCCGACGGGGAAGCGGTCGGCGAGCGCGGCCGCCTTCGCGGGCGACAGCCGCGTCACCAGCACCGACTGGCGCCGCGCCACCAGGGCTCCGACGATGCCCAGAAGCTGCTCGACGGTCTTCGGTTCGCCCAGCACCACCTCGGGCACGCCCGCGCGCAACGCCCGGTGGGTGTCGAGGGTGGCGTAGCCCAGGTCGGCGAAGGGCAGGTCCTTCAGCGCGCGCACGGCCGCGTCGACGGGCAGGGCCCCGCGGCGCACCCGGGCCAGGAGCCCCTTGAGCTCGCGCTCGTCCATCTAGCTCACACACCCAGCGCGGCGAGCAGCGTCGGCAGCGCCTCTCGGTCGGGCAGCACCAGCAGCCGGCCGCACAGCGCCGGAGCCACCTCGGTCTGGAAGCGCGCCTCGAGCGCCACCACCAGGCCCGCCGGAGCCCCGGACGCGGCCAGCACCGCGGCCACCAATTCTCCCGACTTCCCGGTCGACAGGGTGGGCGTGGAAGGCAAGAGCCTGAGGCCGGTGAGCGTCGAGATGGCCGACACGCACGCCGAGGCGACGATGTTGGCCGCTTCCTGCAGGGCGCTCTCGGCGTGGGCGGCGATGGGCGTGGCCCGGGCGTGCTCGAGCAACAGCGTCTTCAGCTTGTTCGCGTCGGCCTCGGGCAGCACCAGCAGCAGCCGGCCGGTCAACTGGCCGTGCAGGGCGAACTCGGCGGTGACCGCGGGCAATTCGTCGCCGCCCACCAGCGACGCCATCTTCCCGACTCCCGCGACCAGCACCCGCGGCAGGTCAATCACCATCTTCCGGCCCCCCACCAGGCGCGACAGGGCGCTCACCCCCTGGGCGCAGCCGATGTTGGCCACTTCGCGAAGGGCGTCGAGCTGTAACTCAGAAGGTTCCGCCATGTTCATGCGACCAAGAGCCTGGGTGCGTCGAGGATGAAGATAGGCCGACCGGTGCCCAGAATCGTAACGCCTGACAGGCCGGATACCAGATCCAAGGGGCTGGCGAGCGCTTTGAGCACCGCCTCTTCCTGGGCGAGCAGCCGGTCCACCGCGAACGCCACCTTCCCGGTCTCGCCTTCCATGACGACGTAAGGCCGACGGCCGACCCGGGGCTGGGCGGGCACTCCCAAGAGCCCGGACAGCACGTGCACGGGCAAGAGCGTCCCTCCGTGCGGCAGCATCACCGTGTCGCGGCTGCGGGTGAGCTCGTCGGGGTCGGCCTCGACCACCGCCAGCACCTTGCCGATGGGCAGGCCGTAGATTTCTTCGCCCACTGCCACCAAGAGCAACGTCACCACCGCCACGGTGAGCGGCAGCCGCAGGGTGAAGCGGGTGCCGCGGCCGCGCTCGGACTCGATTTCCATCGTGCCGCCCACGTTCTCGAGGGTGCGCTTCACCGCGTCCATGCCGACGCCGCGACCCGAGATTTCCGAGATGTCCTTGGCGGTCGACACGCCGGGCAGGCACGCGAGCATGAAGGCCTCGCGGTCGGTGAGCCGGTTCGCCGTCTCGACGGTGATGAGGCCCCGCGCCACCGAGGCCGACCGCAGCTTGGCGGCGTCCATTCCGCGGCCATCGTCCTCGATTTCGATGACCACCCGGTCGCGCGCCCGCCGCACC
>JAHFDQ010000116.1:0-3400 GCA_023248915.1 Archangiaceae bacterium
GCCGGTGCGGTTGGCCCACAGCGAGGCCACCGGGAAGCGGTTGAAAAACTTCTCGACCATCGCCTGCACCAGCCGGGGAGGCTCGAGCTCGAGCAACAGCGAGGTGAGCACCATCGCGCCGTCGAGCGCGATGCCGCCCGAGTGGTTGCCCACCAGCATCGCCCGGCCGCGCGCCGGAATGTTCTCGAGGCCGTGACAGCGCACGCGGAAGTAGCGCCGGTACATCGCGGCGAACACCTCGAGCAGCAGCTTCAGGTGCCACTTCGAGACGCCGTAGGGGTCGACGCCGTACTCGTTGAAGGGCAGCTCGAGCCGGTCGACCAAGTCCTTCACCGAGTCGTCGCGCGACATGGGCGCGGAACGTAGCATTCCCCGCGCGGGTGCCGGCGCTATTCGCTGCGCCGCGCAGGCGCGGGTGCTATCGGGCCCTTCGTCATGGAACCGTTCCGCACCATCATCGAACCCTTCCGCATCAAGTCGGTCGAACCCTTCGCGTTGAGCACCCGCGAGCACCGCCAGGAGTGCCTCGAGAAGGCCGGCTTCAACCTCTTCGCGCTGCACGCGGCCGACGTGATGATTGACCTCTTGACCGACTCGGGCACCGGCGCGATGTCGGCCGAGCAGTGGGCCGCGATGATGCGGGGTGACGAGAGCTACGCGGGCTCGCCGTCGTTCTACCGCTTCGAAGCGGCGGTGAAAGAGCTCTTCCCGTTTCGCCACGTCATCCCCACCCACCAGGGGCGGGCGGCCGAGAAAATCCTCTTCTCGGTCATCGGCGGGACGGGAAAAACCATTCCCAACAACACCCACTTCGACACCACCCGCGCCAACGTCGAGTTCACCGGCGCCGAGGCGGTGGACTGCCTCATCCCCGAGGGGCGCGTCGCCTCGTCCACCCACCCCTTCAAGGGGAACATGGACCTGGTCGCGCTCGACCGCCTGGTGGCGGACCGCGGCCGCCAGAACGTCCCGGCGGTGTTCGTCACCGTCACCAACAACTCCGGAGGTGGCCAGCCGGTCAGCCTCGAGAACCTGCGGGGAGTGCGCGCCATCTGCGACCGCCACCGGGTGCCGCTCTTCCTGGACGGCTGCCGCTTCGCCGAGAACGCCTGGTTCATCCACGAGCGCGAACCGGGCCAGTCGGGGCGCAAGGTGCGCGACATCGTGCGCGAATTGGGGTCGCTCTTCGACGGCATGACGATGTCGGCCAAGAAGGACGGGCTGTCGAACATCGGCGGCTGGCTGGCGGTGAACGACGACGAGCTGGCGCGAAAGTGCCGCAACCTGCTCATCCTCACCGAGGGGTTCCCCACCTACGGCGGGCTGGCAGGGCGGGACCTGGAAGCCATCGCCCAGGGGCTCCGCGAGGTCGTCCAGCACGACTACCTGCGCTACCGCATCTCCTCGACCGGCTACCTGGGCGAGGCGCTGACCCGGCTGGGCGTGCCGGTGGTGCAGCCCATCGGCGGCCACGCCGTGTACCTCGACGCGCGGGCGCTGTTGCCGCAGGTGCCGCCGCTCGAGTACCCCGGGCAAGCGCTGGCCGTCGAGCTGTACCTCGAGGGAGGCGTCCGCGGCTGCGAGATTGGCACCGTGATGTTCGGCCGCCAGCGCGACGGCACCGAGAAGCCCGCGGCGATGGACCTGGTGCGGCTGGCGCTGCCGCGGCGCACGTACACCCAGAGCCACGTGGACTACGTCATCGAAGTCGTGGACAGGGTCGCCCAGCGGGCGGGGAAGCTGCGCGGGCTCTGTATCGCTTCCGAACCGCCCGCCCTGCGCCACTTCTCGGCCACCTTCACTCCCGCCTAGGCCGCGAGCGCCCGCTCGAAGGGCAGGTGCCGGGAAGTTGGTGCGTGCTCGGGTTTGCCGTACGCTCGGTCGCGCCGGGTAGTGGTGGTCCGGCCTCGACGGCCAGGTGGTTGCTCATGGGCGCGCGGGGGTGCGGGTGGAACTGGTTTACCTCGTCTACGGACTCTCGTTCGTCGTCATCGGCGTCGCCATTCTGGCGCAGCCGAGAGAGGGAAGCCGCTTCGAGATTGCGCGCCTGTTGTGGCTGTTCGCCGCCTACGCGCTCATTCACGCTCCCGGCGACTTCATCAGCGCCTGGGTGGCGCTGCGGACCGACCTCGGCTTCGTCCTGCAGTGGTCCAACCTCTTCTCCTTCGTCGCCTATGGCTTCCTGTTCGAATTCGGTCGGAGGCTGTTGGGGCTGACCGGCCGTACCGTCCCGTCCTGGACACTCGCCGCGCTGTTCGCAGCCGTGCTCGGCTTGTCCACCCTGGCCACCGACCGATTCGCCACCTTGCAGGCGTTGATTGGCTATGGGGTGCGCCTGCCCGCGGGGCTGCTCACCGGAGCAGGGCTGTTCCGGTACTACCGCGTGAACCGGGCCGACCTCGAGCCCCTGGGCGTCCGGAAGTACTTCGTCACCAGCGCGGTCACGGTGCTCTTCTGGGGGTTCTGCTGCGGCGTCGTCCGTGACTGGGCCCCCTTCTTCCCCGCCAACGTGTTGAACGCCGCGTCTTTCCGGGCCGTCACCGGCGTGCCAGTCCAGGTGTGTCGCACCCTGTGTGGGCTGGCGGCCGCCTGGTCCTTCGGCGGCATGCTCGGCATGTTCCAGTGGGAAGCCAAGCTGCGAGAGCGCCTCGACCGCGCCAAGGACGAGCTACTCGCGACGGTGAGCCACGAGATGAAGACGCCGCTGGCGGCCATCTCGCTGTCCTTGTCGCGCATCGAGGCGGTCGCGGCCGGCCAGATTCCCGAGCGGGCGGCGCAGATGGTGGGCAACACCCGCGCCAACATCCTGCGCCTGGGGCGGCTGGTGAACGACGTGCTCGACTTGGAAACGGTGCGCTCGGGCAAGCTCGGCCTGCACCTCCAGCCGGTGGACTCGTGCGAGCTGGTAAAGGCCGCCGTGGCCGACCAGCGGGACGTGGCCGCGGGCGCCCAGGTCGAGCTGGCGGCCGAGGCGGTGATTTCAGGCGCGACCGTCACCTGCGACCGGGACCACGTCGAGCGCATCTTCGCCAACCTCATCGCGAACGCGATTCAGTTCTCCAGCCCGGGCTCGACCGTCACGGTGCGCGCCGCCGACGGGCCCGGCCGTCAGGTGCGGTTCTCGGTCATCGACAGGGGTCCGAGTATTCCCCCCGACCAGGTCCCGGTGCTCTTCCACCGGTTTCAGCGCTTCACCCCTCCGAACGGCCACGAGCGCGGCGGTAGCGGGCTGAGCCTCGCGGTCGCCCGCGCGCTGGTCGAGGCACACGGCGGGGTCATCGGAGTCGACAGCCGGGATGGCGAGGGGACCACGTTCTACTTCGACCTGCCTCGGCTCGAGACGACGGGCTAGGCCTGGCGCGAGCGCGGCCGCTAGCTGGCGCGGGCGAAGACCAGGGTC
>JAHFDQ010000116.1:3410-12868 GCA_023248915.1 Archangiaceae bacterium
CGCCGCCGCGCAGCACGCTGAAGGTCACCAGGCTGCCGGGACCGCCGTTCGACAGCCGGGCCGCGTCTTCGGGCGTCTTCACCGGCTTGCCGTCGATGGTGACGACGACGTCGCCCTCGCGCAGGCCGGCCTTGTCGGCCGGCCCGTCCGGCATCAGGCTGCCCAGCCGCACCTGGCCAGCGGCGTTCAGGCCGAAGCCGAAGACGCCGACCGTGCCGGGCGCGGCCTTCTGGCGGACGAGGGCCAACTCTCCCAGGTCGAGCGCCTGCCCGGCCGCCAGCGTCACCTTCCGGTTGTCGGTGCGAAAGCGGGTGGCCCAGACGCGGACCGAGTGCTCGCCCGGAGTCAGCTTCGCGTGGCGAAACCGGCCGTCGGCGCCGACCGCGTCGCCCGTCGGGTCGGTCGGCCGGCCGTCGAGGGTGACGTAGGCTTCCGTGAGCGGTCGGCGGGTGTCCGCCGCGACGACGACGCCCGAGAGAGCGGCAGCCTCGTCGAGGGCGACCGTCACCGTGCCGTGCTGGCCGGGCGCGAGCGTCACGTCCGCCCGGCCGGTGCGCCCCCCGGAAGACCGGACCGACACCACCAGATGCTCGGGAATCAGCTCGGTCAGCTCGAACCGGTCGCCCGAGAACTCGAGCGAGTCGGTGGCGCGGAACAGCCCCCGCGCCGCCGCTTCGTCCGCCACCGCGGTCTGCACCGTGTAGGAAGAACCGGTCGGCCCGGCGAGTCCCTCGACGCGGCCCGAGAGCGCGGCGGCTGGGCGAAGCACCAACCTCACGTCCGTGTCGCCGAGGTTGACGGCCGTCCAGAGCGTGGTGCGGCCTCCGTTGCGCGCGCGCACCGTCAGCATCTGGCCCGGCTGCCAGGCGCCGGGCGGCAGGCCGAACCGGCCCTCGCCGTCGGCCTGCGCGAACGTCATGCCCCTACCGGAAGCGCCGGGAGGGCCGAGCGCCACTACCGCGCTCGGGCTGGGAGCACCGTTGGGTTCCTGCACCGTGCCGCTGACGCCGGCGGCGGCGGGCTCTTCGCGCAACAGCAGGTCGAGCGGTTGCGTCTTGCCCGCTTCGACGTCCACCGCGACGCCTTCGCCGAAATTCCGGCCGGGAAGGTCCAGGCCCGCGGAGAGCGTCCACCGGCCCTGCGGCAGCGTCAGCCGGTAGGCGCCGTTCGCCTCGGTCAGCATCTCGGCGTCTTCGCCGGGCCCCGGGCGGTCGCGGCGCCTGCCGAACGCGCGCACCCGCGCCGGTGCCTCGAGCGGCGCTCCCGACTTGCGCGTCACCGTGCCAGCGACGAAGCCCGAGTCGGCCAGCACGAAGTCGGCGCGCGCGGTGAGGCCTTCCGCCACGTCGACGTGCCGGGTGACGCCGGCCGCCGCGTCGGCCCTCCGGGCTTCGACCAGCACCTTGCCGGTCTCGACCTCGGCCAGGCGGAAGTGGCCTTCGGCGTCGGTGCGCGCCTCGCCCGAGTCGCTCCCGCCATTTCCGCCCCAGCGGCGGCCGGCGGTCACCACCGCGCCCGGCAGCGGGCGGCCCGAATCGTCGGTCACCGTGCCCTCGACCGCGCCGGTGCCCCCGAGCTCGAGCTTCAGAGGGAAGTGCTGGCCGGCGGCGACGGTGATGCCGCGCCGCTCGTCGCGCGCGAAGCCGACGGCCGACGCCACCACGTCATAGGCGCCCGGCGGCAGCCCGCTGACCGAAAATGCGCCGCTGGCATCGGACACCGCCCGCCCCGAGTCGCCGGTTTTCCTGAAGGGGCTGACGTCCACCGTCGCGCCGGCGATGGGCGTCCCGCCCGACCGGGCGACCACGGTGCCTTCGAGGGTCGCGCCCGCGCCCAGCCGCAGCGTCAGGCCCGACACCGTCGCGCCGGCCGCCACCTGGACCGGGTCGGGCAGCGCGCCGCTCTCGCCGCCCTGCCGCGCCGAGACGCTGAAGCGGCCCGGGCCCACCTCGGCCGAGAAGCCCCCACGGTCGCCCGCCAGGACGACGGTCTCTTCGTCGCCCCCCGCGACCGACACCAGCGCTCCGCCCGCCGGGCTGCCGTCGCTCTTCTCGACGTAGCCCTCGATGACTCCCGCCGCGCCCAGCTCGACCACCAGCTCGCCCTGCCGCGGCACCGAGACCGGTCGCACCACCGCCTTGGCGTGCCCGGCCGCGCGGGCCTCGAGCATCCACGTGCCGGGACTCAACCCGCTGAAGCGGAACGCGCCGGTGCCGTCGCTGGCGCCCATCACCCGTTCCTCGGCGGGGGCGTCCGGCCGGCGCCCGCGGGTGCGGGTTTCGAGGTCGGGGGTGAGCGTCAGCTCGGCGAGCGGCACGGGCTCGTTCCGGCCCTTGACCACCGTGCGCCCGGTCAGCGCCGCGCCGGGGTCGAGCGCCAGCGCCATCCGGGTCACCTTTTCCCCCTCGGGCCGCACCACTTCCTGGTGCGCGGGGGCGAAGCCCTCGGCGCGCGCGGCCACCAGGTACGGCCCGGGTCGGGCAGCCAGCCGTGCGACGCCGCGTTCGTCCGTGCCCGCGGTGCCGGCGGCGCGCCACCCGGTGGCGTTGGTGTTGGGGTCGCGAGGGCCTCGCCAGTAGAGCTGAACCACCGCGCGGGCCACCGGCTTGCCGCCGGCAGTCACCTCTGCCACCAGCAGTCCGTCCTCCGCCGTGGCGGGCACCGACAGGGGGGGCGTCGAATCGGGGCCGGTGGGCCCCGCCGGGGCCGTCGCGCCGAAGACCGAGCCTTCGGCCCCGGCCTCGGTCTCGGGCGCTGTGGGCTCGTCCCGGTCCGCGCGAGCGCCAGTACTGCCGGTCCCCCGCCTAGCCCGGCCCGACGCGGCCTCGGGCCCGGTCGGTTTGTCCGGCGCGCTGCCGTCGCTTGGCCACAGCCAGACCGCGGCGACCAGCGCGGCAGTGGCGACGACGATGGCGGGGACTGCCTTCCGCATGAGCCCTCAAAGAGGCGATTCCTATGCGCGCGCCGCCCCGAGCGCAACCTACGGCAGACGCGCCGCCAGGTCGCCCAGCCGGTCGATGCGCACCTCGCCGTCGAGGCACAGGCCGACGAAGGTGACGCGCGCCGCCTCGGCGGCTCCGCGGTCGTAGCGCGAATCGCCCACCATCCACGCCTCGGCCGGGGGCACCCCGAGCTCGCGGCAGGCGTGCAGCACCAGGTCGGGGGCGGGCTTGGCGTGGGCCACCTGGTCGGCGCAGGCAACCACTTGGAAGAAGCCGCGCAGCCGCGCCAGGTTCAGGATTTCCTCGGCGAGGCGCGTCACCGAGTTGGTCACCAGGGCGAGTTTCAGTCCGCGCGCCTCGAGCGCGGCCAAGAGCGGCGCCGCCTCGGGGTTGACCCACATCGTCTCGGCGTGGCGGGCGAAGTGTTGGAGGTAGAACGCATCGAGCTCGGGCACGGCGCAGCCGAGCGCGAAGACGCGGACGTCGGCGGCCGTGCCCTGGCCGAAGGTGGGCGCGAACTCCTCGCGGCTCACCGGGCGGCCCCGGAAGCGGCGGCCCGCTTCCTCGAGGACGCGGAACCAGGTCTCCTCGCTCTTCACCAGTACGCCGTCGAGGTCGAAGAGGACAGCGCGAGGCTGGGCCACCATGGGGCACCTGCTATCAGGCCGGCCGGCCGGCGCGCCCGGAAAAAGGACGGCCGGGCCCGCCGGCCGGCACCGCCTGTTGTTCCGCTCGCGCGTCCGACCGGCTAGGTTCGCGGCGTGGCCAAGACGCTTCTGCTCTCGGGCTTCGACCTGCGCGAGGCGCACCTGCCGCCGGACGCGCGCCTGCTGCTCCCGCCCGTGCCTTTGCCGGGCCTCGAAGTCTTCGGCGAGGCCGTCGACCAGGCGCTCGAAGAACCGCTCGCCGGGGCGTCGCTGTCGGCGCTCCTGCGGCCGAGCTCGCGGGTCTGCATCGTCCTGGACGACCCGTCGATGCCGATGCCGCCGCTGGCGCACGACCCGCGGCGCGAAATGCTGGCCGGCGTCTTGCGGGTGCTGGCCGCGCGCGGCATTCACTCGAACCACGTCCGGGTGCTGGTCGCCAACGGCCTCGGCCGCCAGTGGCGCAACACCGAATTGACCGACCTGCTCGGCATTCAGTCCACCGCGGCATACCCGGTGCGCTGCCACGACGCCGAGGCCCCGGCAGACCTGGCGCACCTGGGCGACCTGCCCGATGGGCCGGTCGAGCTGGCGCGGGTGCTGGTCGAGAACGACGTGGTGGTGCACCTGAACGTCGTCTCGACGCCGCTGCACGCCGGCTTGTACGGCCTGGTCTCGGGCACCGCCGGCTACCGCACCGCGCGGACGCTGTTCGCCCCAGCACTGTTCGAGGCGGACGCCGCGCCACTTCAGCGCGGGTCGGCCTACCACCAGGCCCACGAGCGGGTGGCGGCGCTGCTGGTCAAGCGCGCGCGCGTGCTGCAGGTCTCGGTGGTGCTGAACAACGAGCTCTGGACGCCGGCCATCACCGCGCTCTTCCAGACCGAGCACGGGCTGACCCGACCGCTGCAGATGTGGAACGCGCTGCCGCACTCCTTGCGGCACCGGGCCGCGCGCCTGATGAAGAGCGCCTGTCGCCCCATCGCGGTGCTCTCGGGCCCCCCCGAGGCGGTGGCGCCCCGGGCGCTCGAAGTCTTCTACCGCCAGCACGAGGTCAGCACCGACGGCGCCGCCGACGTGCTCGTCTTCGGGCTGCCCGACCAGGGGCCGTACTCGGTCCGCACCGCGCAGAACCCGGTGTTGGCGGCACACCTGGCGCTCGGCTTCGTCGCGCAGCTTGGCTCGGGCCGGTCGATGCTGAAGCCGGGCGGCGTCATCCTCTTCGCCAACCCGCTCACCCCGGCGTTCGACCGGAAGGCCCACCTGCCGTACGAGGAGTTCTACGAGAAGGTGCTGCGCGCCGAGCGCGAACCGTCGGCCATGCACGCGCGCTTCGAGCCCGATTTCGCCAGCCGCCCGGAATTCGTCGCGAACTACCAGCGGCGCTTCGCGTTCCACGGCAGCCACCCGTTCTTCGCCTGGTACCAGTGCGCCCCGGCGCGCAAGAGGGCAGGGCGCGTCGTCGTCGCCCACGGCGACCCGCGGGCCTGCGCGCGACTGGGCTTCACCCCGGCCAACGACGTCGACGACGGGCTGAAGAAGGCCCGCGACTTCCTCGGCCGAACGGACCTCTCGGTGCTGGCGCTCGAGCTGCCGCCGCCGTTCTTCGTCCGGGTGCGCTAGGCGAACGGCAGGGCGTGCACGGTGGCCGCGCCGGGCCGGCCCTCGAGGTCGAGGCGAGTGCCCGCGGTCAGGAAGTCCCGGTGCACGGTAGCGAGAGCGACCGTTTGCCCGAGCGCCGGCGAGCGGACGACCGAGGTGATGCGCCCGACCGGCTTGCCCTGTGCGAGCAGCGCCGCGCCGGCGGCCGGCTGGGCTTCTCCGAGCAGCAGCCCGGTCAGCCCCTTTTGCACCTGGCCGCGGAAAGTCGAGCGCGCCACCACTTCCTGGCCGAGGTAGCAGCCCTTGTCGAAGCTGACCGCCCGCTCGAGGCCGGCCTCCTGCACCAGCGAAGTCTCTCCCACGTCGACGCCGTGGAGCGGAACGCCCGACTCGACGCGGAGCACCTCGTAGGCGCCGGCGCTCCCGCGCAACAGGCCGAACGGCCTTCCCACGGCCTCGAGCCGGGCGAGCAGCGAGGGCCAGCGGGCCCTGTCGACTGCGAGGTCGAGGCCGGCCCGCCCGGAGAGCCAGGGAGAGGTGAGGTGCAGCGGGCCCCACTCGGAGGCGAGCAAAGTCCACCGGCCGGGGGTCGCCGCGACGTCGGTTGCCACCGAGGCACCAAGCAGCTCGGCCGCCTTCGGCCCGAGGAGCGAAACGGCCGTCAACTCGCCACCCGCATCGGCCAGTTCGGCATCCTCGGAGACGAGGAAGCGGCCCAGGTGCTCGCGCACCCGCGCGCCCTGGCCGGGGCCCGTCTCCACCCAAAACTCACTCTCGAAGCGCCACACCCGGGCGATGGCCACCAGCCCGCCCTTGGCGGACAGGAGGGCCGCGGGGCAGACCGCTCCCGCCGCCAGCCTCTTCACGTCGCAGGTCAGCATCCCGTGGAGGAAGCTCACCCGGTCGGCCCCCGTCACTCGCACCCAGTCGCGGCCGGTGGGCTCGAACAGCGCCACCCCTTCCCGGGAAGCTCTGTAATCGTCAGGAGTTGATTGCGGGGCCGGCGAAGCCATGGGCGTCGTATATAAAGGCCAGCCCAGGCGATTCCACTGCCATGAAGAAAGCCGATACTGAAGCGCCGCGCGTAGCTCCAATCGCGCCCGTCCTGCTCTTGGCGCTGGCCGTCGCCGAGAGCCTGCTGTCCTTGTACCAATGGATGGAGCTGGTGCTCGTCCGCTCGGGGGGCAAGGCCATCTGTTCCGTCACCGCCACGGTGAACTGCGCCACGGTGTGGAACTCGGCCTTCGCTTCGCGGGTGCACGACCTGTTGGGCGTTCCCATCGCGGCGCTGGGCCTCGTATGGGGCCTGACCGCTTTCGGCTTGGCGCTGGCGCTGTCCTACCGACAGAACGCGGGCCACCCGACGCGGGCGCTGGCCGGGGCGCTGAAGGTGACCTCGGCGGTCGGCGCGCTGTCCTGCGTCAGCTTCGGCGTCGGCAGCGTCAACGCGGGCGCGCTCTGCTTGACCTGCCTCACCACCTTCGCGCTTGTGCTCGGCTTCGCGGGAGTGACGTTCAAGCTCCTGCCGGGCGCCTTTCCTCCACCGACGCACGAGCTGAAGGGCTCGCTCGGGTGGTCCGCCGGGCTGGCGGTGGCCTTCTACCTGGCGTTGCTGTACCCGGGGCTCCAGACGCCCGGCGCCCGGACGGCTACGCTCGAGGTGGCGAAGCCGACGCCGGGCTCTGCGACCGCGGTCGGGTCGGACGAAGGAACGCGCCAGGTGGCCGAGTTCCTGACGCGGCTTCCCCCGGTCGAGCAGCAGGCCCTGAGCGACACGTTGGCCGCGTACCGGCGCTCGCCGGTGCCGGACCTGTCGGCCTTCCAGCCCCGCGCCCGCCGCGGCCCGGCGAACGCGCCGACCCGGGTGGTCGACTTCACCGACGTGCGTTGCGGCCACTGCCGTGCGCTGGTGGGAGTGATGAAGCAGCTCGAGGAAGCGGTGCCACCCGGCGCGCTCTCGGTCGAGGCGCGGCAGTTTCCGCTCGACGGCGAGTGCAACCGCGTCATCACCCGCACCGACGGCAGCGGCCTGTCCTGCCTCGGCGCGAAGGCGCAGATCTGCCTCGAAGCAGCCCCCGACTTCTGGGACCTGCGGGAGAAGCTCTTCGCCGCGCAGGACATGCTGACCAAGGACCTCATCTTGCAAATCGCCTCGTCCGGGTCGATGAGCCGCGACCGCCTGGCGGCCTGCATCGCCAGCGCCGAGACACAGGCCAAGCTCGAGCAGGACATCGCCTACGCGATGGTGTTCAAGCCCGACGGCACGCCGCTGGTGCTGGTGAACGGCCGCGAGGGCAGCCCGGCCGGCGGCTGGCTGTACGCGATGGCCATGGCCCGCGGCGACCCCGAGTCGAAGGCCTTCTCGGGCCTGCCGCCGCCCCGGTGAGCGCTGGTAGAGAAGATGGCGGCGACGGGCCGTTCAACAACTCGTTCGCGGCCCTGAAGGGCAAGCTCGGCGATTTGCCCGCAGGCCCCGCGCCGAAGCCGGCGAATGAAGCGAAGGGGCCGGCGCGCGCGGTGGTGCGGCTGGAGCGCAAGGCCCGCGGCGGCAAAGAGGTCACCGTGGTCGAGCAGCTCGAGCTCGGCGAGGCGCAGTTGGAAAAATGGCTGAAGGCGCTGAAGGGAGCGCTCGGCTGCGGCGGTGCAGTCGAGGAAGGGGCGCTGGTGCTGCAGGGCGACCACCGCGACCGGCTGCCGGCGCTGTTGACGGCCCGCGGGGTGCGCAGGGTGACGGTGGGCTGAAGGCTGACGGCGGGCGCGCCGATTGCCTACCGAAAACTCCATCTGACGATGAACGGGGTCGAGAATGAAGGCCGAGGGCGGCTCTCCAGCGTCCAGCGCCTCTCGGGAGTGGCGGCCATATGTGTTACCGCGCGCGGTGGTTCTTGAGGGATCCGCGGGGCAAATCAATCCAGCTCGCTGCCGGGTAGGCTAGTTGCATCGGGCCTCAGCCACCTCGACCAGCCGGATTCTTGCGCTGCGCAACCGCTCAGCGGTACTCGTGGGCCCCCAGGTCGGGCGCGCCGTTGTCGTGCGCCAGGCCGTCGATGTCGAGGCCGGCCTTGGCGTCGGTGGCTCCCTGGTCGACGGCCTGTGAGGCGGCGGCCTTCAGGTGCAGGTCGCCGTTGGCGAAGTCGGCGAAGAGCGTGGTGGGCGTGCTCTCGAGGTTGTGGTCGGCGGTGGCGGTGGCGCCGTCGCGCGCGGTGATGCGGACCGTGAGGTTGTTGCGGACGACAGCCCCGGGGGTGCTGAAGCGGTAGTCGATCGAGCTGAAGAAGCTGGTTCCCTGGGTTGAGACGACGCTGTTGTGCAGCACCGTGACTCCCGGAGCCTGCTCGAGGCCGATGCCGGTGTCGAAGTAGTCGTGGTTGGCCCAGATGAAGTTGTTCCGGACGATGCCATCGTAGTGGCCGGCGTTGGTCACCGACGGGTACGGGCTGTCCGGGTAGGTGCGCCCGGCGGTGGCGTTGCCGAGACCGAAGCCCACGCCGCGCGCGCAGTTCAGCATGAGGTTGTCTTCCACCAGCGTGTCGCGCGAACCCGTCCAGAAGTGCACCGCGTGTTCGGCCAGCCCCTCGCCGGCGCAGTAGATGTTCTTGAAGGTGTTCAGCCGAACCACCCAGCCGCGCGAGCCGTGGCCGTCGATGCCGCCGGTGTAGCAGCCGCCCGGGGTGCGCTCGACGTGGGGTCGGCCCAAGTCGGTCATCTCGAAGTACGAGCACTCGACGGTGCCGTCGTCGGGGTAGGCGCCGTTGCTGCTGTGGTTGATCTTCAGGAATTGCTCGCCGCCGTCGATGAAGCGCACCCGGTAGAAGCGCATGCCGGTGATGCTGGTAGTGGCCGCCGGGTAGACGTGGATGGGGTGGTTCACCGCCCGGGTGACGGTCAGTTCGGCGATGGTGGTGTTGCTGGCGGTGACTCGCAGGACTTCGTCCGTCGAGTAGGCGCCGTCGAGGACGACCGCTTCGGAGTTGCCCGACTCGGAGCGAAGCGTGACGCCCGCGGTGGCGAAGGTGACTCCGGTGGACGGAATCGCGTAGGTGCCGTCGGCGAGCAAGACCGTGGTTCCTGGAGCCGCCGCCGCGACGATGCTCGGCAGATTCGAAGCCTGCGAGGGCGTCGCGTGAACGACGGTGCCTGTCGGGGCCGGAAAGGGTGCGCACGAGGTGGATGCGCCACCACCACCTCCTCCTCCGCCACCGCCACCGCCACCGCCGCCGCCACCGCCACCGCCGCCGCCACCGCCGCCGCCACCACCGCCGCCACCGCC
>JAHFDQ010000485.1 GCA_023248915.1 Archangiaceae bacterium
GGAGTCCGGTTGACTCCCGCCTCGGCGCGCGTCTTCACCTCGAACCGTGACGTGGACGCGCTCTTCGCTCGAGAGGGCTTCCCGGTCGCCTCGGCCGAGGTACGGGGGCCGACCCCACACGAGCTTCTGCAGCGCATCGTCGAGGGCCGGCCCTGGGGAACCGACGCCGCGCCGTCGACCGTGGCCTTGTACCGGCAGGGCGAGGTGCTGGCCCGCCTGCGCGCCGTCTATGCAGAGCGGCTGGTGAACGACGACGGCGAGCTTGGCTACCACCGCGACTTCGACAGCTACGGCGTGCAGATGGATGCCGCCCTCGCGCTGAAGCTGAAGGACCTGCTGCCCTGGGTACGCCCCGGCCTGGTGGTGGACAAGGGCTGCGGAACTGGAAGCCTGCTGGTCGAGCTCAGCCGGGCATACCCGACGTCGAGCTTCGTCGGCGTGGACCTGTCGCGCGAATTCCTGCGCCGGTGCGACGAGAACACCTACGCTTCGGAAGACGTCACGCTCGTGTGCGGGGACATCGCCGAGCCGCGAGTGGCGCCTGGCACCGCGACCTCGGTCATCTTCTCGTCGGTTGTGCACGAGATCTGCTCGTACTCGGGCTACGACGTCGGCCGGGTGCACCGGGCGCTCGCGAGCGCGTACGAAGAGTTGGCTCCGTCCGGCCACCTGCTGGTGCGCGACGGAGTGAGCCCGGGCCGGGCGCCCTGGCGGCTGCGCCTGCTCGACTCTGCGACCCGCGAACAGTTCGACCGGTTCACGCGCGAGTTCAAGCGCGGCGCCGGGGCGGCTCACGAATGGCTGGGCTCCGACGAGGCGCGGCTCTCCGCGCACCTGGCGAACGAGTTCCTCTGCAAGAAGGACTACCTGAAGAATTGGCACATCGAGGTGAACGAGGAGTACGGCACCTTCACCGCCGAGGGCTGGGTCGAGGCGCTGGCACGGGCCGGCTTCGAGCCGGTCGAGGTGCGCCCCTACGTCAACCCGTGGATCGCCGAGCACCGCTACCACGGCACCGTCGAAGTGCGCGACGACTCGGGCCGCCCGCTGGGGTGGCCTGCGACGAACGTCGTCGTAGTGGGGAAGAAGAGCGGCGTCGGGGCGCCGCGCGCCGGGTAGGCTGGAGCCAGCGCCGATGGCTCCACTCACGCACAGCCCGAACGCCTTCCGCTGGGCCGCCGCGGTATTGGTGGCCGCCACGGGCGTGGGGCTGCCGGCCTGCCAGCTGCCGAGGTTTCGCCCGGTGACCAAGCTGGTTTCCAAGGCGATGGGAGAGAGCCGGTGGTTTCGAGTCGAGGCGCCGGTCAGTCCACTGCCCGACCCCGGAGCTTCGGGCGATGGCGAGGGCGCCGGCGAGGCCGAGGCGCTTCCGCCGAACGAGGCCTACGACAAGCGGCTGAACCCGCTCTGGATAGACGAGTTCACGCCGTGCTCGGCCCTGGCGGGCTTCGGCGCGCCCCCGCGGGCCCCCGTTTACGTCCTGGTGCACGGCATCTACGGCGACGGCCCCGAGTGGTGGCCGGTGCTGCCCGTGCTCGACCAAGCGAACCCGTCGGCGATGTTCATGTTCCGCTGGAGCCTGATTGGCCAGCACCGCGAGCTTGTCGAGTCCCTCTCCGCCGGCGTCCTGCGCATCGCCGCGTGTTTCCCGAACGCGACGCCGTTGGTGCTGCTGTCGCACAGCGCCGGAGGCGTCATCGCGTCCGCAGCGGCCCACGGCTTCACCGTCGGTACGAAGGGGGGCGGCCCGAAGCTGTGGGTGCTGACGGTGGCGTCGCCGCTCGCGGGAGTCGGATACCGGGGGCACGAGGCTCCGCCCGAGGACGACAGCGGCGCCCGGCTCGTCTACGAGCTGGGAGGCTCGCAGGAAGGGTACCCGGCGGCGGCCCCTGGAGTGGCAGTGATTCACTTCCGCACGACGTACCCGTCAGACAAGGTGATGAAGCCGAATGTTTTCGGCCACGCCCCCAACGAGCGGGGAGTGGGGGTGGCAGGGGCGCGCGAGGTCGACCTCCCGGTCGAGCTGGGCCACGTGCCATCGCTGCTCTACGTGGCGAAGGAGCTCGTGGCAGGCAGAGCGCCGTAGGGCCGGCAGGGCGCCGAAGAGGCCCAGGAGCCGAGGTCGCCCCTCGCTTTCCTTTGCTACGCTCGGGGTGAACGGAATGCTTCGCGGCGTCGTCGGCGTGCGAGCAGCGCGGACAGCCCGGCCAGTGCTGCGGGCCACTTGTCTCCCGCAGCGCCACAGCCGCAGCCGGGTTTTTTCTTCGGCGCGTCGACGTGAATCGCCAGGCTCTGCACCGAGCCGAGCTGGCCGTCCGACGCTGCCACCTGGAGAACGTAGTCGCCGCTCTCGACCGCGGTGAACCGGTTGATCGGGCCTCCGAGCGTTTCCAGGTGAGCCGGCGGACCGGAAATCTGGCCCCAACTGAAGGCGATCGGGTCGCCGTTCGCGTCGGTGGTGGTGGTGGCGTCGAGGGTTACGGTCGACCCCAGCGTGGCCTGGTCGGGGGCGGTCACGTCCAGACTCGGTGCGAGGTTGCGCACGGTGATTACCACCGCCGCCGAGGCTCCGGTCGTCCAGCCCGGCCGGGACACGGTCAGCACGAACGAGTAGTCGGCCGCCCGAGTCAGCGTGGTGGACGGCTGGGCAGAGGTCGAGTCCGACAGTGTCACCCCGATGGGGGCCGTCCAATTGAAGGTCACCGGGCCGCCCAGGGGGTCGCTCGAACCCGAACCGTCGAGCGTGACGAGGCCCGGGTCGACGATGCGGCTCGCGCCCGGGGCGGAGATGAGGCGCGGGAGGATTCGGAGCGCCAGCTCGGCGTCGACGGTCTGCGGCATCGGGACCGAGCCGTCCCTCAGGGTAACGAAGAGCGTGTAGGTGCCGCGCGTGCCCTCGACGGGCGTGCCTGACATCAGGCCCGCGGACGAAAGGCCGAGGCCGAGCGGAGGGGTGAAGCCGGCGGACGGCGTCCAGCGCCAGAAGAACGGCACCGTTCCGCCCGTGCTGGTGAGCTGGGCCGAGTAGGCGCTGCCCTCTTCGGCGTCGGCGAGCTGCTGGGTCGCGATGGCGAGCGGAAGCGCGGTGACGTACAGCGGTAAGTCTTTCGAGGCCGTCCACGCCGCCGAATCGGTGAGGACGACGTCGAGCGGGTAGGCGCCCGCCTCGGCCGCGGTGGGCAGTCCGGCCAGCGCACCGGTGGCGGCGTCGAGGGTCAGCCACGCCGGCAGGGAAGGGATGCTCCACTGGTACGGCGGACGGCCGCCGGCGCCGTCGAGCTGGGCCGAGTAGGCGACGCCCGCCTGGGCCACCGGGAGCGCCGCGGTGGTGATGGCGACGGGCTGGTAGGTGATCGCCAGAGTCACCGTGCGCGAGACGCTCGCCGCCGCCGAGTCGTTCAGCGTGACGTTGAGAGTGAGGCTGCCGAGGTCGGCCGCGGTCGCGGTGCCGGTCACTTGGCCCGTGGCCGGGTCGAGCGACAGAGACGCCGGCAGCCCGGTGGCCGCCCAGGTGTACGGGGGCGTTCCGCCGGCTCCCAAGAGCGGCGACTGGTAGGCCACGCCCACGTACGCGTCCGGCAGCGCGCCGGTGATGATGGCCAGGCCGTTGAACACCGGCGCGGTGTAGACCTCGTCGTCGCCGCCGCGGTTGTCGGTCCAGAGCACCTGGACGTGCCCCTGGTTGACGGCCAGCCCCGCGTACTCGCCGTACCCCATGTCGGTGGCGGACGCGCCGCTCTCGTCGGTCTGGGCCGACGTCACCTTCTCGTTCGTCTGGAAGGTCTGCCCGTCGGTCGAGCGCGCGTAGTAGACGTCGGTCTTCCGGTGGGTCGGGTCGTTTCGGGTGTCGTAGAAGATGACGTGCACCGAGCCATCGGAGTTGTCGATGGCGATGCGCGGCAGGATGTGATCATTGTCCTCGGAAGCCGGGTCGTCGTTCACGCGGACCGGCGAGGTCCAGGTCGCGCCCTGGTCGTCGGACGAGCGCATGAAGACGTCGATGCCGGTCCCCGAGGCCCCGACGTCGTTGTAGGCGAGGTAGACGCGCCCACGGTGGGTGCCGCTCGAACCGTCTACGGCGAGATAGGGGAAGACTCCCACGCCGCGCTTCGGCGCCGAGGCGGGCATGAAGGAGAGATCGCTCCCGGTGTTCGCGGTCCAGGTGTGGACGGTGACGTCGGCGCCGAAGGTGGCTCCGCAGTCGGTGGACTTGTCGACCCTGAGCTGGTGCGCGCCGTAGTCGGCCCAGGCGACGTAGACGGTGCCGTCAGGGCCGGCCGCGGGGCTGGCTCCGATGACGGTGGTGCCCGTGTCGTTCACCTTGGGCGGAGGCAGGAAGGTGGTGCCGCCGTTCGTCGACCGCGACAGGCGCAGCGTCTGGCCGGTGGTCTCGTTGTTGTCCCAGGCGACGTAGACGTTGTCCACGCACGGGCTGGTGGGCGAGGTGTCGACGGCGATGAGCTCTTTGTCCGAGCTGACGCTGGGAACGGCGACCGCGGAATTCCAGGCGCTCGCGCCGGCCGGCAGCTTGGTGACGAAGAGCGCCATCTGGTACCAGTCGTTGAAGGCCACGTAGGCGAAGTAGGCGTTGCCGGCGCGGTCGAAGGTGACGGCCGGGTCGGACGCGTAGGTGTAGGGCGCCTTCACCGGCAAGAGCGCGGACGACCAGGTGCCGCCGCCGTTGGTCGACTCGAACACCCTGACGTGGGGCAGGCCCGAGGCAGCGTCGTTCGAGCCCGCCACGAAGTGGGTCGCCGCCGTCGGGTCGATGGCGAGGTCGACCTCTTCCTGCTCGCCGGTCAGGGCCGAGACGTT
>JAHFDQ010000117.1 GCA_023248915.1 Archangiaceae bacterium
TGGTCGGCCAGCTTTCTCGGCGGTTCGGCCTTCTGCACCGACGCGTAGTAGAGCCCGCCCGCCGCCGACAGCCGCCGCTTGAAGTAGATCGTCTGGCCGTCGGGGCTGAACTGGGCAGTCGAGACCTCGGCCGCCACGTCGCGGAACGGGCCCGCCGGCAGCGCCCCCAGCTTCAGCACGCCGTCGTCGACGAAGGCCACTCGCTCTGAGTCCTGGCTCGTCAAGAGGTAGCTCACGTTGGAACCGAGCCGCACCTTCTCGCCGGCCGGGCCGGTCAAGTCGTACGCCTGCAACTCTCCCGAGTGGCTGGCGGCGTTGTAGCCGGCGAGGAAGAGCACCCAGCGCGAGTCGCCCGAGAAGAGGTAGCCCCCGGGGACGTTGGTGACGCCGTTGCCCAACTTCCGGGGCGGGCCTCCGTCGGTCGGCGCGACGTTGAGCTCGCCCAGCACCATCTGCGGGGGAATGCCCTCGAGACGCGGCTTCACCGACTCGAGCAGGAAGGCGGCGAACTTGCCGTCGGGGGTTACGCGCAGGTCGACCGCCACCCCGGTCGCCAGGGGCCTGCCCGCGCCACCCACCGCGTGCTCGCCCGCGCCACCACGGTCTTTGGCAGGGCTACAGGCGGCGAGCGCGAGGAGTCCCACCCACCCTGCAAAGTGTCGCGCACTCGGTACGGGGCGGGGTTTCAGGCGCATGGGGCGGCGGCTCCTGGGTCCGCCAGATACCTCAAAAGGTCGGCTTCCGCCCGTTCGGCGTAGCGGGCCCGCTTGTCGGCCTTCTTGACGCGCCCCTCGAGCGGAGGGAACAGGCCGAAGATGACGTTCGACGGCTGGTAGGCGTAGCCGGGCGGGTGTGCCGCGCCGGTGACGTGGCGAACCAGCGCGCCCAGCGCGGTGGTGGCCGGCGGCGGCGCGTAGGGCCGTCCAGCCAGCCGCGCCGTCACCGCCCGGGCGCACAGAAGGCCCGACGCCGCCGACTCGACGTAGCCCTCGACGCCGGTTACCTGCCCGGCGAAAAACAGTCTCGGCTCGGACTTCAGCGACTGGTCGGCCGACAGCAGGCGGGGCCCGTCGAGGAAGGTGTTCCGGTGCACCTGGCCGAAGCGCATGAACTCGGCGTTCGCCAGACCCGGCAGAGTGCGGAAGATGCGCTGCTGCTCGGGCCAGGTCAGCCGCGTCTGACAACCCACCAGGTTGTAGGCGGTGCCGGCCACGTCTTCGGCGCGCAACTGGACGACCGCGTGGGCCGTCTTGCCGGTGCGCGGGTCTCGCAGCCCGACCGGCTTCAGGGGCCCGTGTGCCAACACCTCGTCGCCTCGGTCGGCCATCACCTCGAGCGGCAGACACCCTTCGAAGTAGCGCGGTTCCTCGAAGGCGCGCGGCGGCACCTTCTGTCCGGTCCGCAAGGCCTCGACGAAGGCCCGGTACTGGGCTTCGTCGAGCGGGAGGTTGAGGTAGTCGTCCCCGCCGTGGCCCCAGCGGCTCTGCCGGTACGCCACCGCCTCGTCGACAGAGTCGGCCGAGACGATGGGAGCGATGGCGTCGTAGAAGTACAGCCGCTCGCCCACCCGCGCCGTCAGGTCGCGGGCCAGCGCGTCGGACGTGAGCGGCCCGGTTGCGACGACCACCAGGCCCTCGTCGGGCACCCGTTCGACCTCTCCCGCCACGCGAGTGAGGCCCGGGCACGCCTCGAGCGCCGCCGTCACCGCCCCCGAGAAGGCGCCGCGGTCGACGGCCAAAGCCTCGCCCGCGGGCACCCGGGTGGCGTCGGCGCACTCGAGCACGATCGACTTCAGCCGGCGCAGCTCGGAGTGCAACAGCCCCACCGCGCTGTGGGAGCTGTCCGACCTCAGCGAGTTCGAGCACACCAGCTCGGCCAGGCCGTCGCCGCGGTGCGCCGGCGACCGGGCCAGGGGCTTCATCTCGCGCAGGGCCACCCGGACGCCCGCCCTCGCCAGTTGAAACGCGCACTCGGCCCCGGCGAGGCCGCCACCCACCACTACCACCTCGTTCGACCTGGGCTCCATCGCCGCCTGCCCAGCTAGCACCCGCGCTCCCGAAGCGCAAAGAGCCCGCTCGGCCGGTCGACCTCCTTTCAGGCTGCCGCGCAACGCCCAATTTCGCGTTGCGCGGCTGCGCTGCCGCCGTAGTTTGGAAGACATGTGAGGTCGCCATGGCCAGGGAACGCAAGCTCGCCCATCTCCGCTCAATCCTTCAGCGTCGGCGCCGCCAACTGCTCGAGGCGGCGGCCGCCGGGTCTCGCGAAGTCGCCGCGCTTCACAACCAGCCGCGCGACCCCGAGCTCGAAGAGTCGGCGCAGACTGAAATGGCCGATTCGACTCTGTCGCACCTGGTCGAGACAGAGCGCCTCGAAGTCGCACACATCGACGCGGCGCTGGCCCGGATGGACGCTGGCGTTTTCGGCGTCTGCATCGACTGCGGCGACCCAATCTCGAGAGACCGGCTCGAGGCCGTGCCCTTCACACTACGGTGTGAAGAAGACGCCGAGCGGCGCGAAGCGGGCCAGCGGGTCGCGAGCCCCGCGTCCACGCATTCGCTCTAGCGGCTAGTTGTCTTCCTTCTGGATGACGACGAACCGGTAGTTCTTCAGCTCGTTCTGGCCCGCCGTGTAGAGCACCGTGAGCAGCAAGTCGTAGGGCACCTTGCGGTCGCCGATCACCGACAGCTCTTGGGTGAAGGGGGCCGCCGGATTCCGCTCGGCGATGAACTTCAGCTTCTCGACTTCCTTCTTCAGCGCCTGGTCGAGCGGCACCACCAGGCGGCCCTGGAGCGCCGAGGCCGGCACCTGGCCTCCCGAGAGCGTCACTATCGCCTTGTCGCCGACGAGCACGTGCTTCGGCGTGACGGTGACCGCCACCGTGTCCCTGGGAGTCGCCCGAGACGTCGAGATGGGCGGCCGGCATTCCTCGGACGACGTCATCGCCACCGACGACGCCGAGTAGGACTTGAGGAGGAACACCAGGATGATGGTCATCATGTCCATCATCGCGATGATGTTGAGCTCTTTGATCTCGCCCGCGGCCTCGCGCTCTTTGCGCTTCTTCCGCGCCATCGCCTGGCGGAACATCATCCGCTGGCGGTCTTCCTCGTTCGCCTGGGCGGGCGCGGCGGCTGTCGGGGGGGCCATGGCCTAGAAGGCTCCCAGGGTGACGTCGGGGAAGAGCAGGTGGCGGTCTCCGCCGATCGTCTCTCGACAGGCGTCCATCGTCGCCACCAGCGTCTCGTACGAGATCTCGTTCTGCGCCGCGACGATGACCTTGCTCTCGGTGGAGAACGCCTTCTTGATGTTCACCATCTGGGCGTTGAGCGCAGCGAAGTCGAACGTGCCGTCAGCCTTCTTCGGAATCGTCGGCTCACCCTGCCCTGGCGCCGCCGCGGGGTTCGCGCCCGCCTGGGCGCCGAGCACGCCGCCGACCGCCGCGACGTAGAACCCCTTGGTCGAGATACCCACCGTCAGGAGCAGCTTCGGCGCGTCTGGGTTGTCGGGGGTCGCCGCGGCGGACGCCCCGCCGTACTCGGGCGCATTGACGTTCAAGATACCGAACGCGGCCAGCCCCGTCATCGACAGCAGCATGAAGATGATGAGGTTCATGAGGATGTCGAGGTACGGGACGACGTTCAGCTCGCCCACGTCCTCGTCCTCTTTGGGCCTCAGCTTCCTCTTGGAATAGTAGAACGCCATCGCATCCCGTCAGGACAGCGGACAGGGCCTCATGGTTCCTCAGGCGCCCTTTTCGAAGTCCATCGCGCTGGTCTCGCCGGCGTTCCGGCGCGACAGCAGATTCTCGAGCTTCAGCGCGTTGAGCTCGACGACCTCGACCATGTGCTTCGAGTAGGCGGTCAGGAACAGGTGGAAGGCGATGCAGGTCACCGCGATCGACAACCCGAACGCGGTGTTGTTCATGGCCTCTGAAATACCGGCCGAGAGCAGAGCCTGCTTCTGGTCGGCGGGCACGTTGCCCAGCGACTTGAACGTTCCGATCAGGCCGACGATGGTGCCGATCAGGCCGAACAGGGTCGCGATGTTCGCGATCGACCACAGCCAGCCGATGCGGGTCTGCACCGAGGGCGTGTTCTCGAGGATGGATTCCTCGACCGCCTTCGCCACCTCGAGCTCGCCGCGGTTCGCGCGGGTCAGCCCCGCCCGAATCACCTTCGCCAGAGGCGCGTTCGGAGCGGCGCCGCACAGCTTCACCGCGCGGTCCACGTTGCCGGTCAGCACCAGCTTGGTGACCTGTTCCATGAACGGGGGCGCGTTGAGGTTGTAGCGGAACATCAGGGTCACGATTCGCTCGACGATCACAGCGACCGCCGCCGCGAGCCAACCGATGTTCACGTACATGAACGGGCCACCTTCTTTGAAGAAGGTGACGATCGTGTCCTTGAAGCTGCCGCCCCCCTCAGGGTGGGGCGCGGCTGAAATCACCACGTCCACCAGGTGGCTCACGACGGTGCTCGCGCTCATCGACGTTTGGATCCTTTGTAGGAAAACCCTGTGAGTTTTTAATTCTGCACTCCTGAGCTGTCAACACCTTGATCCGGGCTAGATCCACGGATTTCCTGAGCGTTTCGCGGCGGGGGCGCAGGAATCGGGCCCAGGGCATTTTCCACCTCTCGGCGGTACCCGCATTCCTTGTTGGGACAGATGATGTAGGCCCCGTCGCGCTTCGAGTACTTCTGAAACAGGTACGGCGAACCGCACTGGCCGCAAGTCTCGGGCATCGGCCGGTCCCATGCAACGAAGCGGCAGTCCGGGTACCGGTTGCAGCCGAAGAAAGACCGGCCGCGCTTGCTCCGTCGCTCGGTGAGGTAGCCCACCTTGCAGTCAGGGCAGGCCACGCCGATCGACAGCGGCTTCGAGTTCTTGCACTCGGGGTACCCCGAGCAGGCCATGAAGCGCCCGAACCGCCCGCGCTTGACCACCATCGCCTTGCCGCACTTCTCGCAGACCTCGTTCGTCGCCTCTTCTTCGACGATGACGATCTTCCCGTCCACCAGCTTGTAGTCCTTGGTGTTCTTGCAGTTGATTTCGGGGTCGTTGTAGCCGCTGCACGCGAGGAAGCGGCCCATCTTCCCCCAGCGAATCACCATCGGGCTGCCGCACTTCTCGCAGACGATGTCGGTCTTGATCTCCTCGCGCTTGACGTCGCGCATCTCGACCTCGGCCCGCGCCAGGTGCTCTTTGAAGGGGCCGTAGAAGTCGTGCAGCACGCGCTTCCACTTCACCTCGCCCTCAGAGATGCGGTCGAGCTGTTCTTCCATGCCGGCGGTGAACTGGACGTCCATCTCGGTGGGGAAGGCCTTCACCAGCTCTTCGGTGCAGATGTCGCCCAACTCGGTCGGGCGGAACCGGCCCTCGAGCTTCTCGACGTACTTCTTGTCCTGAATCACCGACAGAATGGAGGCGTAGGTCGATGGCCGGCCGATGCCCTTGTCCTCGAGCTCTTTCACCAGGGACGCTTCCGAGAAGCGCGGGGGGGGCTGGGTGAAGTGCTGTTCGTCGCGCAGCGCGATCAGCCGCAGCGCCTCGCCGTCGGACAACGACGGAAGTTCCCACGGCGCCTCTTCGGCCTGCTCGTCCCCGGCCGCCCGGGACTTCTCGGCCTCGGCCTCTTCCTCGGGAGTCAGGCTGGCACCGTAGACCGCGAGATACCCCGGGAACTTGAGCGTCGAACCGCTGGCGCGGAACAGCGCCCGGCCCGCCGAGATCTCGGCCGAGGTCTGGTCGTAGACCGCGGGCTTCATCTGGCACGCGACGAAGCGGCTCCAGATGAGCTCGTACAGCCGGAACATGTCGGCCTCGAGGAAGGGCCGCACCTTGTCGGGCGGGTACTCGAGCGACGTGGGCCGGATGGCTTCGTGGGCTTCCTGCGCGCTCTTCTTCGACTTGTAGACGATGGGTTCGGGGGGCAGGTAGTCGGCCCCGTACCGCTCGGCCACCAGCGCCCGCAGCTTCTCGACCGCCTCGGCAGACAGGCGCACCGAGTCGGTGCGCATGTAGGTGATGAGGGCGACCTGCCCCTCTTCGCCCAGCTCGACGCCTTCGTACAGGCGCTGCGCGAGCATCATCGTCTTCTTGGCCGTGTACGACAGCCGGTTGGCCGCTTCTTGCTGCAGCTTCGAGGTGATGAACGGCGCCGGGGGGTTGCGCCGGCGCTCGCGCTTGTCCACCTTCGTGACCGCGAACGCGGCCTCTTTCAGCTCGGCGACCAGCGCGTGGGCCGTCGCGGTGTCGGGAATCTCGGCCTTCTGCCCGTCGAGCTTGGCCAGCTTCGCCCGAAAGGGCGGCGGCCCGTGGGCCTCTAAGTCGGCCTCGAGCGACCAGTACTCGCGCGCCACGAACGCCTGGATCTCCTTCTCTCGCTCGACCACCAGCCGCACCGCGACCGACTGCACCCGGCCCGCGGACAGGCCCCGCCGCACCTTCTTCCAGAGGATGGGCGAGATCTGGTACCCGACCAAACGGTCCAGAATGCGGCGCGCCTGCTGGGAGTCGTAGGTGTCGCGCGACAGCTTCATCGGCTCGGAGATGGCCTGCTGGATGGCCGACTTGGTGATTTCGTTGAACATCACCCGGTGGGCTTCGGGGTGGCCGATCTCCTCGCTGATGTGCCAGGCGATGGCTTCGCCCTCGCGATCAGGGTCGGTGGCCAGGAACACCTTGTCCGCGCGATCGGCCTGCTTCTTGATCTCGGCGAGAATCTTCTCTTTGCCCTTCACCACTTCGTAGATGGGCTTGAAGTCCTTCTCGAGGTCCACGCCCATGCGGCTCTTCGGCAGGTCCTTCACGTGGCCGACCGAGGCCTTCACGGTGTAGCCGGCGCCCAGGTACTTCTTGATCGTCTTCGCCTTGGCCGGCGACTCGACCACCACCAGGTACCTCTGCTTGCCGTCCCTGCGGGGCGCTTCGACCTTGGCGCCCTTCGCCTTCATCGCGCGAGCCTTGGCAGCCCCGGCTACGGGACGGGCCTTCTTCTTGGCACGGGCGGGGACTGCCTTGGGCTTCTGGGTCTTCGAGGGCATCGGTCTCCTTGACTCAAGTCTTCTCGTAACGTTTCCCGGGCCGCTGAATCACCAACCCGAGCAGCTCGAGCTCGCACAGGGCGCTCGCCAGCGCGCCCGACGACAGGCGCGTCTCGGTCATCACCTGTTCGAAGAGGGTCGGTTCTCGAGCCAGGCCCCGGTACACTTCGCGGGCGGCGGGCGAGACCTCTTCCCAGTTCACCGGCGGCCCCTGGGGAATGCCAGGGGTCGCGGTGACCCCCAGGCCGAGGGTCGCGAGCACGTCGGCGAGTTCGAGGCACATTCGCGCCTTTCCGGAACGCAGCAGCCGGTTGCAGCCCTTGGCCGTGTCGTCGTCGACTTCGCCGGGCCTCGCCAGGAGGGGGCGCCCCTGGTCGAGCGCGCACGCGGCGGTGATGAGCGCTCCCGACTCTTCCCCGGCCCGGACGATCAGCACGGCGTCCGACGCTCCCGAGATGAGCCGGTTGCGGCGCGGGAAGGTGGTGCGGTCGGCATGAACTCCGGGCGGAAACTCGGAATAGACCGTGCCGGCCTTCTCGAGCATCGCTCCGGTGATGACCGCGACGGCCGGGTCGAGGCAGTCGAGCGCCGACCCGACGAAGGCCCAGGTCTCGCCGCCGACCAAGAGCGCGCCCTCGTGCGACGCGGTGTCGATGCCTTCGGCCGCGCCGGAAACGACGCCGACTCCTTGGCGCCCAATCTCGGCGGCGAGCGTCTTCGCCGCGGCTTCCTGCGCGCGGGTCGTCTTGCGGCTACCGACCATCGCGACGCGCCTGCGCGTCGAACACGGCGGCCCTCGATAGAAGAGCAAGGGCGGCGAGTCGCCGACCTCGCCCAGCCGGGCCGGGTACGCGGCGTCGCCACGGAAAGTAATTCCAAAGCGCCCGCGCCTGGCGCGCTCGAGGACGCTCTCGGCGACCGCATCGACGCTTTCGACGGCCTCCAGGCCCATTCGCGCAACGGTTGGGAGGTCGAGCAGAGGAGCCCAGGCCCGGGGAGGGCCGCTCAGAGCCTCTTCGAGCGAACCCAACCCTCGGCAGATGACCTCTACGGACTTGGGCCCCACCCCGGAAATCGACCAGAGCCCCAGCAGCGCACGTCGTTCACCGTCGAGTTCTTGGCTTCTGCCAGTCGCCATGTCGTCCCCCCCTGCGCGGCTGCCGAAGCGACCTGAGCCTGGGCACCACCTCTATATAGAAGGGGCGTCCGACAGAAAGGGGGCGGTTCTATAGATGCCGGAGGTGGCCCGGTCAAGTCGGCATCGGCGCGGCCTCACCGCGTAGAGCCCACGAGGACGGGTAAAAACACCCGTTGAAACATGGGGTTGTGACGCAACAAACCGCGCTGAAGTCAGTGGAGGGAAGCCCTCGGCCCCCCGCCGCTGGCCCGCATGACGACCCTGTCGCCGATCACCAGGTCGAGGAGCGACCGGGTAACCAGGCAGGTGGTGGCCTTGTCCTTCACATCGACCGCCATGCAGGTTGCGACGTCTTCGACCGGGTACTTCGCGTCGAACTCGGCAGGGTCCAGGAAGTTCGCGCGCATGCCGTCGCGCTGGCGAATGGTGGTGAAGGTGTTGCCAACCTGAACGCCGTCGCTCGACCCCCGGTCGATGATCACGAGGTGATTTTCACCCAGCATGGTCGCGTCGGGTTCCATGGTCGCCACGATGAAGCCCTTCAGGTCGCGATCGTTCGGGCGCATCGTCACTGCGCGGTGCGGCTCGCCGATCGGCCCAATCAGATCTCCGCGGTAGACCTCGTCGTAGGTGTTCTCGATCTGCGCCGTCACCAACTTGTCGGTCATCGAGATGATCTTCACGCTTCCGAGGAACTGGGTGAGGTACCCGAACCTGTTCCCCGTAACCGGGTGAACGATCTCGGTGCGGGTCTTGAAGATGCGGTAGCGGTCTCCCACGCGGGCGTCGGACTTCCGCTTGAAGGTCGCGTACACGGTGTCGGGATAGGACAGCATGTTGCTCTCGACGAACGCGCTGTCGATGCGGCCGGCCTCGTCGAGCTCTTTCGGGGTGACGAAGCCGACGTGCATGACGTTGGCGCCCCCTTTCGGGACGTAGCCGATCTTTCCGGCGACCTGCACAGGAGGCGCCTCGGTGGGAATCAGCTCGGACGCCGTCATCGACTCGAGCGGCGGGGCCGGCTCGGCGCCCGGTTCCGCGCCCAGCGCGACGGGGGCCTCCTCGCCGCCTTCCATGGGCTGCGCGGGGGTCGGGCCCGTGCCCGCTTCGACCTGCGTCGGCACCTCTTCGCCGCTCGGGAAGAACCGGACCTTGTTCCCCGGGTAGATCCAGTGCGGGTTGGCGATCTCGGGGTTGTAGGACCAGACCTTGGGCCAGTACCAGGGGCTGCCCAGGTAGTGCTGCGACAAGTCCCAGAGCGTGTCGCCCTTGACCACCGTGTGCATCTCACCGGGCGCGGCGGCCTTGCCCTCGTCGCCCGCTTCGGCTTCGGCGGCCTTGCCCTGATCGACCACCTCGGCCCCTTCCGTTTCGCTCGCGGACTCGGGAGCCGCTTCGGCCGCCTCCTCGCTACCCGTCTCGGCCGCCCCTTCGGCTTCCTTCGCTTCGGCTTTGGGCGCGGCCTTGACCTTCACCTTTCGCGCGGTTTCCACCTTCTTGTCCTTCTGCGCGCCCGCCTCGAGCGGGACCAGCGCCAGTGCGGCGAGAAGGGCGGTGAGATTTCGGCTGCGCATCTTGGACTCCCTTTGCGAGTTCTGCCTTACGGACTGCCGGTTGCTGCGGTTGACGCGAACGACCCCAGCCTCGATTCGGCCAGGCTCGCGGCGGACGTCCCAGGGTACGCTGCGACCACTCTTTCGTAGAGAACCCGCGCGTCCTTGGGTTGATTCAGGCGAATGCGGCATTCGGCGAGCTTCAGCATCGCGTCGGCCACCGCGTCACCTGCCGGGTACGACGTCAGCAACTGCTGAAAGCTGCGAGAGGCTTCGACGTAGGAACCCTGGCCCATGAGCCCCAGCCCGGCGAAGTAGAGCGCGTTGTCCGCCCGGGTGTGCTTGGGATTCTCGGACGCGAATCGCTGAAGCTTTTCGATACCGCCCGTCACGTTTCCGGTGCGGAGGGCATCGAGGCCTGCCTGGAACAGGGCGTCCGCGGACGAGCCGCCGAGGGGTTCGTCGTCGTCTCCCGACTTCATCGTGGCCTCGGAAAGTTGTTCGAGCACCTCGGGTTGGGGCTCGACCACCGCGACGCGCGTGTCCACCTTCGGCGCCGGGTCGACGCGAGGCTTCAGCTTTACCACCGTCAGCGCCGGGACCTCGGAGGTGGGGGCCGCCGCGACGGGCGATTTCTTGGCGACCGTTCCCATCTGGTCGAGCAGCTCGAGCCGTTCGAGCCGTTTGCCGAGGCGTGCGTTCTCTTCGCGGAGCGCGCGCTGCTCGGCCTTGACGTCGACCCAGTCGGAACGCGAAGGCCCAGCACTGGCGCAGGCTGCGAGCGCGAAGCAGGGCGCAATGGCGAAATGCCGTCGAATGGCGGAACGCTCCGAAAAAGCTCTGCGATCTTCAGAGCCGAAGTTGCTCGGAGTGTACGAACCCGGCTCTCTCACCGTCAAGAATTCGCCCCGGGCATGAGCGGCCCCGCAGCCGCACTGGAACAGCCCTGTTGCAGGTCTAGAACTCACATACGGCGAATGACAGGTGCCTACCGGTGACCCCAAGATCGCGCCGGTGAGAGAAGAAACGGGCCGGATCGCAGGACGTGCAGTCGGGCAGGAGGTCGATACGGTCGGCGGCTACTCCACAAGCGACCAAGGAAGCGCGCACCGCGATCGCGAGATCGAGGTGGACGCCCCCTCCTTCCTCGATGACGACTCCGGGGCCGAAGTCGGCGAACCGCTGAGCGAGATCGGTCGATACGCGGTAACAGCACGCCCGAATGGACGGCCCAATCGCGGCAACCAGGTCGGCCGGGCGCGTCCCCTTCTGGGCTAGAGCCTCGACCGCCCGAGCCGAGACGCGGGCCACGGTGCCCCGCCACCCCGAGTGAACTGCCGCGACCCTGCGACCGACCGGGTCGGCAAGGAGAATCGGGACACAATCGGCAGTCCGCACGCCCACCGCGATCCCCAGCTCGCCTGTCCACAGGGCGTCAGCCTCACCGCCACTTCCTCCGGGGCTGGCTGCTTCCACCACTCTGTCGCCGTGCACCTGCGAAACGGTCCGGAGGCTGTCAGACCGAAACCCGCAGGATTGCGCCAAAAGGCGCAAGTTTTCAGCCACCCTGGCGCGGTCGTCTTCGGTCGGTTCAGCCAAGTTCAGTGACGCGAAGGGCCCCGCTGACACCCCCCCCAACCGCGTCGAGAACCCATGGGGCACGGGGAACAGGGCGGAACGGACGACCAGAGACGCCATGTCGAGACTTTCGCCGCAATCGGCGAATCCGTCCAACGGGTGAAGCCGGTCGGCAATGGGAAAACAGGACCTTGGCATCAGACGTGAGGCTCCGGGCAGGCCATCTACTCCCGGGTGACACTGTGACTGGGTGACACTGTGGCTGGATGACACAGTGACTGGGTGCACCGGGGACAACGTGTAGCCCGGGACGAAGTAGCCTGGATTTACGGCATTTTCAGTCCCCGAGGACAATTGACAAGCTGCGTTATGGCGGTCGAGACTCCGGTTGCTGGCTCGACGTCCGTCCGTGAGCTAGGACTGACCCGGTCGGCTGCAGGTGGCCAGGGGGCGCGCACTGGATTCTGTCGGGAAAAAGCTGCTCTTCGGCATCGCCCTACCCGCCGCGGTGATCGCCGTGGCGGGAGTGGGTCTGTATTGGCGTCAGATGGACCAGGCGGCTCGCGAATCGACCCGCGACGAGGCCGTCACCTTGGCCGAGCTCATGTCCTCTACCTTCGCGCTGACCGACCCGACCGCCCCGGGCAGCGGCGCCGAACACCCGGCTGCCGTCCACCGGGCCGTCAACGAGGCCTTCCGAAGCGATTGGAAGCTCTTCCGTCACGTGTCGAACCTCAGGGTGCTCGATTCCCATGGCACGGTTCACTGGTCGCGCGACGCCCAGGAGGAAGGAAAACCCCTCGCAGGCGCCGAGCGACTCACCGCGGTGAGCACCGAAACGGTCACCACGGAGGGCGGACACGCCTGGGTGGTACGGCCCCTGGGAGGAATGGCCTGTGCCGGCTGCCACACGGGCGAGCTCGCCATGAAGGTGGGTGTGCTCGAGGTCGCGATCGACCAGCCGTCGCTTCAGCGCGAGGTCACCCGGGTGTTCAGCGCCGCGATGTGGAGCGTCTTGCTCTTCATCGTCGTGCTCTCGGGCGCCACGGCCGTTTCCCTGCATTTCTTCGTCACCCGGCCGCTGCGACACCTGGCCGACGCCATGCGCCGCGCCGAGGCGGGAGACTTCCTGGCTCGCGCCGTTCAGAAATCGCGGGACGAAATCGGCGCGCTGGCGTCGGCCTTCAATCGCATGCTGGCCCGCATCACCTCGATGAAGGCCGATGAAATCGACACCCACCGCGATCTCGCCGCGGCTCAGGCGCAGCTTTCCCTGCGCCAGGCCCTCGAGGCCAGCAACACCAAGCTCGAGACCCGGGTGACCGAGCTGTCGACGCTCTACGACGTGGCCAGGGCGTTGACCTCGACCCTCGAGCTGGATGAGCTGCTCGCTCGAATCACCACGCTGGTGCCCACGCGCCTCAAAGTGCCCCAGTTCTCGATCATGCTCTTGAACTCCGATGGCAAGCTCGAGCTGAAGAGCGCCCACCCGCCGGGGCGC